>JAAYCV010000174.1 GCA_012729605.1 Ramlibacter sp.
CAGCCGTGGTCAGGGCATAGATGAAGCCGGTGCAGACCGCCTGCACGTCAAACGCCGGGCAGCCGGCAATGCCAAGCTTGTGCTGCACGATGCTGGCGGTTGACGGAAACACCATGTCGGGCGTGGAAGTGGCGACGATGATCAGGTCGACCTCGTCCGCCGTGGCACCCGCAGCGGCCAGCGCCTTGCGTGCAGCCTCCACCGCCAGATCGCTGCTATATGTGCCCTCATCGGCAAAATGACGGGCACGGATGCCGGTACGCGCGACGATCCACTCGTCGGAAGTCTCGACGCCACGCGCAGCCAGCTGTTCTACCAGCTGCTGGTTGGTCACGAGACGGGGGGGCAGGTAGCTGCCGGTACCGGTGATACGGGAAAACAAGGGCATGTTCTGATCTCGAAAAAATCGCCGTCACTGCCAGCCAGGCTGGGCACCCATGACGGAATAGTGGATCATTCTAGCGCCGCCCGGCGGGCCGCGCACCAGCCGGAAGCCGCATGCTTCAATGCGCAGCGGCTTCCTGCTGCGGCCACTGCAGCGTTGCCGCCTTGGCAATGCGCTGTTCCACGCGTGTCAGCAACGCGTGGCTGGCGGCTTCGTAGGCGGTCTCGAGCGCATAGCTGAACGCCACCTCGTCGGCCGAGCCGTGGCTCTTGAACACCAGGCCGCGCAAGCCCAGCAGTGCCGCGCCGTTGTAGCGACGGTGGTCGACGCGACGCTTGAAGCTGGCCAGCACCGGATAGGCGACCACGGCAATCAGCTTGGTGAAGATATTGCGCGAGAACTCCTGCTTGAGCAGGTTGGCTACCATGGACGCCAGACCCTCGCTGGCCTTGAGCGCCACGTTGCCAACAAAGCCGTCACAGACAACAATATCGGTGGTGCCCTTGAAGATGTCGTTACCCTCGACGTTGCCGTAGAAGTTGAGCACGCCGGCGTTGCCCGCTGTGCGCAGCAGCTCGCCGGCCTTCTTGACCACTTCGCTGCCCTTGATCGCTTCTTCGCCAATATTCAGCAGGCCGACCGTGGGAGATTGGTTGTTGAGCTGCACCGACACCAGGGCCGAGCCCATGATGCCGAACTGCAGCAGGTGCTCGGGCGTGCAGTCCACATTTGCACCCAGATCCAGTACCGTGGTGGCACCGCCCTGCCCATTGGGCATCTGCGTGGCAATGGCAGGACGGTCAATACCGGGAATGGTCTTGAGCACATAGCGCGCCACGGCCATCAGGGCGCCGGTATTGCCAGCCGATACGGCGGCCTGCGCCAGGCCGTCCTTGACCTGCAGGATCGCCACGCGCATGGACGAATCCTTTTTCTTGCGCAGTGCCACCTCGACCGGATCATCCATGGTGACGACCTCGGTCGCCGGCACAATGCGGGTTCGCGACTTGACGGCGGCGGCCCCCTTGGTCCGGCCCCACTGCGCCTCGAGCACCTCAGGCTGACCAACCAGCAGCAGCTGGACATCAGGATGGGACTCCAGAAAACGCACACAGGCGGGCAAGGTAATCGCCACGCCATGATCGCCCCCCATGCAATCGACTGCCAGGGTCACCGCTTGCGTTGAATCCGTCATCTTTGAGCTACCGCGCCAGAAAAAGAAAAGCCCGAGGCTGCAAGAGCGTCGGGCCCTGTCATCAGACCTGGAATCAGGCTTCGGACTTGTTCTTCAGCACCTGACGGCCACGGTAGAAACCGTTGGGGCTGATGTGGTGGCGCAGGTGCAGTTCACCGGTGGTCGGCTCCGTGACGACGTTGGGTGCCGTCAGGGCGTTGTGGGAACGGTGCATGCCGCGCTTGGAAGGAGATTTCTTGTTTTGCTGAACGGCCATGGTCCGCTCCTCTGAAAAAGTTGAATGGAATAACGGGGTTTGCCGGCATGACAGCGCCATGCGCCATGTGATCATGGCCGGACCCTCGCGATCCCGGGCGTTTTTGCCTGCAGATTGCCGATACCGGAAGAACCAGATCGGCAGTAAGAGGAAGATTATAGCTGAATTTATGCGACAGCGACAAGTCCGTGTGTGCCAGTCACGCCACGCCCCTGCTCAGGACTTCGGTTTTTTCAGCGCCTCGAGGGCGGCAAACGGATTCGGCTTCTCGGCTTCTTCCTCGCGGAAATCTGCTGTTTGCACCTGCATGCGCGGCGCTTGCGGGCACACCTCATGACGTGGCGCCACCGGCAGCTCCATTAGCAGCTCGTCCTCGATCAGGGCCTGCAGGTCAAAGTCGCGGCTGATGACGAGTACATCATCTTCCAGCTCGTCATCCAGCATTTCGGCCGTGGCCTCATCCTGCACAAAACGGAAACGGCGCGATACCTCCAGGCGCTGGCGCATCGGCTCCAGACAGCGCTGGCACTGCATCGGCAACTCTGCCTCGGCCTCCAGTTCCAGCCAGATTTCCGGGCTGCCGCCGAGCACCGGCACCATGCTGCCCTGCGTCTGCCAGCGTACCGGTGTCATCTGATCGCCGTCCTGCACCACATCGGCCAGCCGCAGGTAATGCGACAATACCGTCTCATCGGCAAGGCGCGCGCCAGCCTCGGCAAATGCCGTGATGTCCAGATGCCGCGCTGAAAATGGCGGCGCTGCGCGTGATCCGCCCTGTTGTTTGTCCGTAGCCATGCCCACAGTGTAAAAGAATCTGCCATGTCCGACGCTGTCTTCCCCCACATCATCCTTGCTTCCACCTCGCCCTATCGCCGCGAACTGCTGCAGCGCCTGCGCATTCCCTTTGAGACGATCTCGCCCCAGGTGGACGAAACCCCGTTTGCCGACGAACAGCCGCGCCAGCTGGCACGCCGCCTGGCCGAAGCTAAGGCGCGTGCCGTGGCCGAGCTGCATCCCGATGCCGTGGTGATCGGCTCTGACCAGGTGGCGGACCTGCATGGCAAATCGCTGGGCAAACCCTTGCAGCACGATCGCGCCGTGACCCAGCTGCGCGCCATGCGCGGCCAGACCGTGGTGTTCCATACCGCGGTCGCCGTGGTCTGCCTGGCACGCCAGCACACCGAGGTCGATGTGGCGCAGGTCAGCGTCACTTTCCGCGATGTCGATACCGGCATGAGTGACGAGGAGATCGAATCCTATCTGCGCCTGGAGCAGCCCTACGACTGCGCCGGCAGCGCCAAGAGCGAAGGCCTGGGCATCGCCCTGCTGGCACGCATCCAGAACGATGACCCGACCGCGCTGATCGGCCTGCCGATGATCAAGACCTGCAGCATGTTGCGCGCCGCCGGCGTGCCGCTGCTGACCGGAGCGCGTGTATGAGCCGCACCGGCCACCTGTTCCTCTGCCCGGCACCGCTGGATTTTGGCTGCGAGCCACCGCTGCCAGCTATCACCGATGTGCTGCCGGCGGGCACGCTGCAGGCCATGGCCGGCCTGCAGTACTGGGCCTGCGAAAACGCCAAGACGCTGCGCCAGTTGCTCAAGCGCGTGGATGAAGTGGCACCGTTGCAACATGCGCTGCAGGAACTGCAGATCAGCGTGCTGCCACGCGACATGCACAAGAAAGGCGACCACGCTGGCGGGTCCACCCGCTCCTGGAAGCAGGAAGCGCTGCAACTGCTGCAGCCTGCGCTGCAAGGCCATGACATGGGTCTGGCCAGCGAAGCCGGCATGCCGGCCGTCGCCGATCCAGGATCGTCGCTGGTACGCGCCGCGCATGAAGCCGGCATTCAGGTAGTGCCACTGTCCGGCCCCAGTTCGATATTGCTGGCTCTGGCGGCCAGCGGCCTGAATGGCCAGAATTTCGCATTTATCGGCTATTTGCCGCAGGATAACACGGCGCGCGAGAAACGTTTGCGTGAATTGGAGAATGTTGCACGCAAAACTGGTCAGGCCCAACTGTGGATTGAAACGCCTTATCGCAACGCCGTGATGCTGGAGCAGGTATTGCGCACGCTCTCTCCCGATATGGTGTTGTGCGTGGCACACGGATTAACCTTGGCCAGCATGGGTATCCTTTCTGCAACAGTGTCGCGCCACCGACAATCACCTCCCGTATTGCCTGCCAAAGTCCCTGCCATTTTTGGCATTGGCCCATAAAAAAACGCCATGCAGATGCATGGCGTTTTCATGAGACATTCAGACGGTCAGATCAGATAATCATCGCGGTTCTTGTCCTGGATCCACTTCGGCGGCTTGCCGCGGCCGGTCCAGGTGGCACCGGTAGCGGGATCGCGGTATTTGGGAGCGACCTTGCTGCCAGCAGTCAAGCCAGCGCGGGCACGGGTGCGGCCACCGAACAGGTCGGCTTCGGTCAGGTCGTATTGGGCAATCAGTTCACGGCATTGCGCCACGGCAGCAGCAGTCTGCTCCTTGCGCGCTTGCTGGATCTTCAGCTCCAGCGCTTCCTTTTGCTGCATGAGTGCTTGCAGAGATTCCATTTCAACTCCTGATAAGGAAAAGACAGATACACGTGTATCCAACGGAATCAATTATAGGAGCAAAAAAAGCGCTGTTAAAAAGAAACTCGCATCAATCTGTTTCCGGAGATTTACGCGCCATCACCCATTCCACACGCTTGCCAACCAGCTTCAGGACTTCGAAATCCCAGCCAGCGCAGTTGATGACCTGCCCCTCTACCGGCAGGCTGCCGGAAACAAACATCAGCAATCCGGCCAGCGTGTTGTAATGCGCCTTGTCTTCATCCGGCAGATCCTCGATGTCGAGACGCGCCTTCAATTCGCTGGCGGGAATCATGCCATCCAGTTTCCAGCTGCCATCGACCTGGGGCAATGCCCAGGCCACTTCATGCAGCGCCGGCTGCAATTCACCGGTAATCGCTTCCAGCAGGTCACGCGGCGTCAGCAGGCCCTGGATTTCGCCATATTCATCCACCACGAACACCATGCGGCCAACATGGCTGCGGTATTGCTCCAGCAGCTCCATGCCGGTGAGCGTTTCCGGCACAAACACGGCCGGCTTGGCAAACGACTCCAGCGTGCGCGTGCTGTCGGTGCGCACCACCTGCAGGATGCGGCCCATGCTGACCACGCCCACCACGTGATCAAGCTCGCCGTCCTTGCAGACCGGATACCAGGAGTGGGCATGCACGAACTTCTCGGGCGTGGCACCTTGCGTGAGGCGTTCATGCGCCTGCGCCGCCGTCATCTCGGCATCTAGCCAGACGATATCGCTGCGCGGCACCATGATGGACGACAGCAGACGGTCATCAAGCCCCAGCACGTTCTGCACCAGGCGGTGCTCCTGCTCCTCGATCAGGCCGGCATCCACGCCCTCTTCCAGGCTGGCAGCCAGTTCTTCCTCGGTCACGCGGTGCGTCACCGTGGTGTCGATCGGCAGCATGCGCAGCACGGCCTGGGTGGTGGTGGACAGCAGGTAGACAAAGGGCTTGGTCAGCCGCGCCAGTCCGGCCATGGGGCGGGAAATCCAGCGCGATACGGCTTCCGGGTAGAGCTGGCCAATGCGCTTGGGCACCAGCTCGCCAAAAATGATGGTGGTAAAGGTGATGACGGTGACCACCAGCGTGGTCGCCAGTATCGAGGATACCGATTCAGGCGTGCCCAGTCCACGCAGCCATTCGGCCACGATCGGGCTGAACGCCGCTTCACCAACGATACCGTTGAGGACGCCGATCGAGGTAATGCCGACCTGCACCGTGGACAGGAACTGGGTCGGATTCGCCATCAGGTTGAGTGCAGATGCAGCTCCGGCATCGCCGGCAGCCGACATGGCTTCGAGACGCGCCTTGCGGCTGGAGGCAATGGCCAGCTCGGACATGGCAAAAATGCCATTGAGCAGGGTCAGGAAAATGATGATCAGAAGGTCCATCAGTTCATTGGATAATGCAAGTCATCATGGGAATATACTGTATTGGCGACATACAGGGCTGCCACCAGGCTTTCGAAGACTTGCTGCAGGCCCTCGATTTCTCCCCCAGCCGCGACACCTTGTACGTGCTGGGTGATCTGGTCAACCGTGGCCCGGATTCGGTTGGCGTGCTGCGTCGCATGATGCAGCTCGAAGGCAGCGTGCACTGCCTGCTCGGCAACCACGACATCCACCTGCTAGCCGTAGCCCAGGGTATACGCCCGATGGGCCGGCGCGATACCCTGCTGGAGATCTTGCATGCGCCCGATGCCGCCATCCTGCTCGACTGGCTGCGGCGCCAGCCGCTGGCCATGCAGGCGCACGGCTGCATGATGGTGCACGCCGGTGTACAGCCAGGCTGGGATGCCGCGCAAACCCTGTCCTGTGCCAACGAAATCAGCGAACAACTGCAGGATGCTCACTGGCAATCCTTCCTCGGCGACCTGTTCGGCAACGTGCCGGACCGCTGGAACAACCGGCTGCAAGGCATGGATCGTGCGCGCGTGATCGTGAATACGCTGACGCGCATCCGCTTCCTGGATGTGGAGGGGCATATGGATTTCCACCACAAGCGTGGGCTGGATGAAGCGCCGGAGCACCTGATCCCGTGGTTTGCCCATCCGCTGCGCCGCACCATGGACACGCTGGTGGCCTTCGGCCACTGGTCGGCGCTTGGCCTGGTCAAGCGCCACAACCTGCTGTCGCTTGATACGGGAGCTGTCTGGGGTGGCGAACTGACGGCAGTGGAAATCCTGCCGCCGGGCCGTCCTGGACGCATCGTCCAGGTACAGAGTCACAGCAGCGCCGAGTTCTGAGCGCCACCGGCTTCAGCCTTCCTGGCTGTCCTCGCTACGCGGTGCGGCCGGCTTGAACAGCGCTGCCATGGACCGCTTGGGACGGATATTGGCGCTGGCACCCGGACGCGTGACCGGGCTGCGCGGCTCGGCCTTTTCCCAAGAGGCCGACTCGCTGCGCGCTGAAGCCTCATACGGCTTGTCAAAGAAGGGATCGACCAGCTTGGGCGCACGACGATAGCGATCGCCCTGCGGTTCGCGCTCGTCGTGGCTGCGGCGCGGCTCGCGGCGACGCTCGCCACCCTCAGCACGCGACGGATAGTCACCGCGCGAGCCTCGACCACCACGCGCTTCCAGCGCAATCTCGAGCGGCTGGATCTTCTGGTTGGTCAGCTTGCCGATTTCTGCCACATGCTTGCCATCGGCATTGCCGACCAGGCTGATCGCCAGGCCTTCGGCGCCAGCGCGGCCGGTACGGCCAATGCGGTGCACATAGTCTTCGGCGTGGAACGGCAGGTCATAGTTGAACACCGCCGGCACGTCCTTGATGTCCAGGCCACGCGCGGCCACATCGGTACAGATCAGGTAGTCGACCTCGCCAGCCTTGAACGCTTCCAGCGCCTTCAGGCGCTCGTCCTGGCTCTTGTCGCCATGCAGGGCCGCGGTCTTGAAGCCGTCGCGTTCCAGCGCACGTGCCAGCCGGCCACAACCGAGCTTGCTGTTGGTAAAGACAAAGGCCTGCTTGACCTCGTTCTGGCGGATCAGCTGCGCCAGCATCGGGCGCTTGTCCTCATCGCTATTGACGCGGACAAAGCGCTGCTCCACGGTGGAGGCGGTGGCGTTGGAACGCGCCACCTCGATCGTGACCGGATTCTGCAGATAGCTGCCGGCCAGACGCTTGATATCGTTGGAAAAGGTGGCCGAGAACAACAGCGTGGTGCGCTGCTTCGGCAGATAGCCGAGGATTCGCTCCAGGTCCGGCAAGAAGCCGATATCCAGCATGCGGTCGGCCTCGTCCAGCACCACGTACTCGACCTGGTTGAGCACGCAGTTGCGCGCCTCGATATGGTCCAGCAGGCGACCTGGCGTGGCCACCAGCACCTCGACGCCCTTCTTCAGCTCGGCAGTCTGCGGCTTCATGTCCATGCCGCCAAACACCACGGCGGAGCGCAGATTGGTGTACTGGGCATACTGCTTGATCTGCTGCGCCACCTGGTCGGCCAGCTCACGCGTGGGCAGCAGCACCAGTGCGCGCACCGGGTGGCGCGCCGGCGATGCCGACGTGTTGTCGTGCTTGAGCAGGCGCTGCAGCAGCGGCAGCGAGAACGCCGCCGTCTTGCCGGTACCAGTCTGGGCCGCACCCATCACGTCCTGACCAGCCAGTACCACGGGAATGGCCTGGGCCTGGATAGGCGTGGTCTGGACATAGCCCATCTCGGCAACGGCGCGCTGGATGGGTTCTGCCAGGGGAAGCTGGGCGTAGGCGATGGTAGCGTTTTCTGTCATGCAGGATGTGTCTCAAATAGACGGCAGGCACAAAGCCTGATAGCCAAGGTGCGGGTAGCACCTTGGCGCGTAGGACGCTGGCAGCAGCCTGATCAGAGACTGCTGGCGTTGAACGTGTCGCAGGCTTGTACCGAGCCTGTCTGGATGCCGGTGGTAAACCAGCGGACGCGTTGCGCGCTGGAACCCTGCGTGAAGCTGTCCGGGACCACATAGCCCTGGCTGCGCTTCTGGATGGCGTCATCCCCGATTTTAGCCGCTGCGTTCATGGCGCGCTCAATATCTCCGTTTTCGAGGATCTGACGCGACTTGTGCGCATGATGACCCCAGACACCGGCCAGGCAGTCAGCCTGCAGTTCAAGGCGCACGCTCAGGGCGTTCATCTGAGTTTCGCTGATACGGCCGCGCATGGCATCTACTTTGTCGGTAATTCCCAACAGATTCTGCACATGGTGTGCCACTTCGTGGGCAATCACGTAGGCCTGGGCGAATTCACCATCGGCACCGAGGTCACGCTTGAGCGTGTTGAAAAAGTCCAGGTCCAGGTAGACCTTCTGGTCGCCCGGGCAGTAGAACGGGCCCATGGCCGACTGGCCGGTGCCACAGGCCGTGGGGGTCACGCCACGGTACAGCACCAGGCGCGGCTCCTGGTAGCGGCCACCCGATTGCTGGAACAGCTGGTTCCAGACATCTTCGGTATCGGCCAGCACGGTAGAGACAAACGCGCCCTGCGGGTCATTGGCCGGCGGCGCCGGTGCCGGCTGCTGCACCTGCGGCGAGCCCGATCCGGACAGCACGCCAATCGTGGTCAGCGGGTTTACGCCAAAAAACACGAAACCCAGAATCGCCAGCACGATGGTACCAATGCCGATACTGCGGCCACCAAAAATGCCACCGCCTCCACGCTGGCTACGGCGGTCTTCCACATTGCCTGATTGGCGGTTGCCTTCCCATTTCATGCTGTACTCCCTGTTCCATGCCCCGCAATCGGGGATTTTGGCGGATTATGCGCGATTCGGCTGCGCATGGCTGTCAGCGCTTTCCTGCAGCTGTTGCAGGACCGCAGCGTGATCAGGTCTTGGGCAGTGTCACGCCGACCTGACCCTGATATTTGCCGCCACGATCCTTGTACGAGGTTTCGCAGACTTCATCGCTTTCGAAGAACAGCACCTGGGCGCAGCCTTCGCCGGCGTAAATCTTGGCCGGCAGCGGTGTGGTGTTGCTGAATTCCAGCGTCACATAGCCTTCCCATTCGGGTTCGAACGGCGTCACGTTGACGATGATGCCGCAGCGCGCATAGGTGCTCTTGCCGAGACAAATCGTCAGCACATTGCGCGGAATGCGGAAATACTCCACCGTGCGCGCCAGCGCAAAACTGTTGGGCGGAATGATGCAGACATCGCTATGGATATCGACAAAGCTTTTTTCATCGAAATTCTTCGGATCCACCACGGTGCTGTGGATATTGGTGAACACCTTGAATTCGGGCGCGCAACGGATGTCGTAACCATAGCTGCTGGTGCCATAGCTGACGATCTTCTGGCCATCGGCAGCGTAACGCACCTGGCCGGGCTCGAACGGCTCGATCATGCCGTGTTGTTCTGCCATGCGACGGATCCACTTGTCGCTCTTGATACTCATGCTGCGCCTCGGTTGGTTTATCTTGGTAATGCCTTGATTTTATGCTGCTAGCGCCACAATCCGTGCCAGTGGACACAATGCCGCAGGGAGATGGCTGCAGGAAGCCTCGCCGAAGGTGTTTACACTAGGCGCTTTTCCGATCCCGGCACAGCACCATGAGCACCTCCCCCACTCCTCTTCATCCCGTCAGCCTGGTCGGTGCCGGTCCTGGCGCCGCCGACCTGTTGACGGTGCGTGCGCTGCAGCGCCTGCAGCAGGCCGATGTGGTGCTGTACGACCTGCTGGTCTCACCGGAGATCCTGGCGCTGCTGCCGAAGAACTGCGAGCGCATCTGCGTCGGCAAGCGTTCCAGCCGGCACACGCTGCCCCAGGCGGAGATCAATCGCCTGATCGTGGCGCAGGCACGGTTGGGACGGCGCGTGGTGCGACTCAAGGGTGGCGATCCGTTCATTTTTGGCCGCGGTGGCGAAGAGATGCAGGAGCTGGCGGCTGCCGGCATTCCCTGCGAGGTAGTGCCGGCCGTGACCGCCGCCATGGGCGCAGCTGCGGCCAGCGGCATTCCGCTGACGCACCGTGACCATGCACAGATGGTGAGCTTTGTCACCGGTCACCGCCGCATGGATGACGGAGCGGCAAAGCTGGACTGGATCCGGCTGCTGAATGCCGAATCCACTCTGGTGATTTATATGGGATTGGGTGAAGCCACGCGTATTGCCGCCGAACTGATGGAGCACGGCGAACATGCCGCCGATACGCCCATGGCGATCGTCTCCAGCGCGACCACGCCGCAGCAGCACATCGTGCACACCACGCTGGGCGAATTGCCACAGGCGCTGCAGGACGAGCGCCTGGTATCGCCTGCCCTGCTGATTATTGGCAGCGTGACCACGCTGCATGAAGAGCTGTATCCACTGATTGTCCAGGCGCAGGCCATGCGCCCGGCAGGCAGCACATCAGAGTGACAGGATCCAGCGTGCCAGCTGCTGCGCCTCGGCCTCGGAGACGTTGGGGCTGGCCGGCATCGGGATGCTGCCAAAGCTGCCGGAGCCACCGGCACGGATCTTTTGCGCCAGGGCGGCTTCGGCACCCTGGCCCTTGTACTTGATGGCGATGTCCTTGTACGAGGGGCCGACGACGCGCTTGTTGACGGTGTGGCAGGACAGGCAGTTCTTGGAGCGGGCCAGCGCCTCGGAAGCGTGCGCACCCTGTGCCACGCCCAGCAGCAGACCGGCGGCGATCAAGGCAGAGGAGACGACAGAGACTTTCATGCGGATATTCCTTGCTGTGCCCGACAGGGGCACCTGTACTGCATGAGATTATCCCATCGGGGCAGAAGTTCCGCAGGCAGCATGGACAAGAAAAAACCATGCCGGCTTGCGCGGGCATGGTTCAGGCATGGAGGTCAGGAGATTCGCCACATCTCATCGACGGCTGGCATCTGTACTCGCTGGTATCGGATGAAGCCGTTGGCTGGTGCATTTCCAGTCCACTGACCGAGGCCTTCAGGTTAAAGGCGACAGCGATTTTTCCTGCTCAGGGCATACCCTGTGCTGCGTCACAAAAAATGCAAAAAACTGTAAACACCCTCCACCATCCGGGGAATCGTCAAACGGGAAGACGATGGGTGACAATGTTTGGACATTTTCTGGAGATACGTCATGAAACCCGTGCAGCTGACTGAGCCCGGACAACAGAAACCCGCGACTTTCGAAGATCCCGAATCCATGCTTCTGGCCTGCCACCAGCGCGTGCAGCGCATGTGCGCCCTGCTGCTGCGCCTGCATGCGCATGCCAACCAGAACGGTGCCGACGAACAGGCACGTCGCGCCGCCGCCGACATCATCCGCTACTTCGACATGGCCGGGCCGCACCACCATGAAGACGAGGAGCGCCACCTGGTACCGCGCATGCTGGCAAGCGGAGATCCCTCGCAGATCCACATGGCCGAGAACATCCTGCGCCAGCACAAGGATCTGGATCAGGCCTGGGCCGAACTGCGACCGCTGCTGGTACAGCTGACCGAAGGCGATGCCGCCGCGCTGCTAGCCCAGGAAACGCTGTGCCTGCGCTTTGCCCACATGTACCAGTCACATATCGAACTGGAAGAGCTGCACGCCTATCCCGCGGTATTTCCCGGCATGGGTGCCGAGGTGCTGGAACAGGCCGGCGCAGAGATGGCGCAGCGCCGCGTTGACCAGCCGGTGCTGCAGACGCCCGTCAACCCGGCCTGACAACTTGGGCTAGGATAGCGGCATGTCCTTGCTGCCAGGAGCTGCCATGTCCCTGCCCTCTTCTCCCGCTGCCAGCGACTCCCCGAATCAGGAGCGCCGCCTGCTGGTGCGCCTGACCGGCGCCCTGGGTGCTTTTGCCGGCATGGTGCTGGCTGGTTGCGGCATCAGCATTGGCGGGGGTGGCGCACGCGGCCCGCAGGACATGGCGTATCGCCGGCGCGCCGCGCAACACCTGTACCTGCGCAATCCCGGCAACGTTTACCACGGCCAGCTACCGCCCATGCTGCATGCAATTGCCATCATGGAAGTCCGCATCGGCGGCAATGGCCGCGTTCAGGGCATCCGCTGGCGCCGACGGCCAGACCACGCGCCCGAGGTGGTGCAGCTGGCGAACCGCTTGGTGCAGGCGGCATCGCCGTTTCCGGCTCCGGGCGGCGCTGGCGTGACCTATACCGATACCTGGCTGTTTGTGGATAGCCAGCGCTTCCAGCTCGATTCGATTACCGAGGGGCAGCAGAGTTATGCCACGGGCGAGCCGGAGTGGTGAACAAGGCGCTTCTGATGCCAGGATTGCCGTACAATGGCAGGCTTCCGGAAGCGTGGGAGAGTGGTTTAATCCAGCGGTCTTGAAAAC
>JAAYCV010000175.1 GCA_012729605.1 Ramlibacter sp.
ACAGCATCTCGCAAAGCGGCCTGCTGACCGATTACGAGGCGCGCCAGATCAAGCGCACCTATGCCATGCTCGGCATGATCCGCAGCCAGCTGCACCTGGTGGCACGCCGCCACGAGGATCGCCTGCTGTTTGACGTGCAGACCAACGTGGCCGAACAGCTCGGCTACACCAGCCAGCCACGCACCACGCGCACCGGCCCGCAGCGCAACCCGATCCGTCCGAGCGAAGCGCTGATGCGCCACTACTACTGGACCGCCAAGGCGGTGGTGCAGCTCAACCAGATCCTGCTGCTGAACATTGCCGAGCGTCTGCGCGACAGCGGCCACACCTACGATTACGACCCGGCACCAGTAACCGAAGCCATGCGTGCGCTGCAGCAGCGCCAGCAGGACAAGGCCGCCGCAGCCGCCGAGGAGTCCTCGCCGCTGCAGCAGCAGGACGTGGTCAATCCGGTGGCCAGCACCGCACTGACGAGGCTGGACTACCTGCCGCGCCAGATCGATCGTCCGCGCCGCAAGATCAACGAGCGCTTTTTTGATACCGACGGCCTGCTCGATGTTGCTACTGATGACATCTACCAGCGCCAGCCGCACGCGATCCTGGAGACCTTTCTGGTGCTGCAGCGCGAAGTCGGCATCCAGGGCCTGTCGGCACGTACGCTGCGTGCGCTGTACAACGCGCGCGTGCTGATGGACAGCGCCTTCCGCCGCGATCCGGTGAACCGCCAGCAGTTCCTGCAGATCCTGCAGGCCCCCAGCGGCGTGACGCAGGCGCTGCGCCAGATGAACCAGACCTCGGTTCTGGGCCGCTACCTGTGGGTGTTCCGCAAGATCGTCGGCCAGATGCAGCACGACCTGTTCCATGTCTACACGGTGGACCAGCACATCCTGATGGTGGTGCGCAACGTGCGGCGCTTTTTCAAGGCCGAGCACGCGCACGAATATCCACTGTGCTCACAGCTGGCCGCCGGCTGGGATGCGCCCTGGATCTTGTCCACCGCGGCGCTGTTCCACGATGTGGCCAAGGGCCGTGGCGGCGACCATTCGGTGCTGGGCGAAATCGAGATGTGCCGTTTCTGCAAGACACACGGCATCGGCCAGGAAGACACCGAGCTGCTCGCCTTCCTGGTGCGCGAACACCTGACCATGAGCCAGGTCTCGCAAAAGCAGGACCTGAACGATCCCGAAGTGATCACCCGCTTTGCCAGGCTGGTGGGCAACGAGCGCTACCTGACCGCGCTCTACCTGCTGACCGTGGCCGATATCCGCGGCACCAGCCCTAAAGTCTGGAACGCCTGGAAAGGCAAGCTGCTGCAGCAGATGTACCAGGCCACGCTGCGCGTGCTCGGCGGCCATATCCCTGATGCCGATGCGCTGGTGGAAGCACGCAAGCGCGAGGCGCTGATCGAGCTGGCTCGCCATTCCATGCCGCGCAACAGCCATGTGAAGCTGTGGGAAACGCTGGACGTGCGCTACTTCATGCGCCACGAAAGCGGCGACATCGCCTGGCACACGCGCCATCTGGCCCACTTGGTCGGCGAAGGCAAGACGGTGGTGCGGGCGCGCCTGTCGCCGCATGGCGAAGGCCTGCAGGTGATGGTCTACACGCCGGATCAGCCGGACCTGTTTGCCCGTATCTGCAGCTTTTTCGAGCGTGGCTCGTTCAGCATCCTGGATGCGCGCGTGCACACCACCAGCGACGGCTGCGCGCTCGATACCTTTCTGATGGTGACCACCATCATGCCGGAGCACTACCGCGAGTTCATCACCATGGTGGAAAACTCGCTGGCGCAGGCGCTGGAAAAGCACGAACCGCTGCGCGAACCCGGCCGCACGCGCCTGTCGCGCCGCGTGAAGGAGTTTCCGATCACGCCCTATGTGAAGCTGGCGCCCGACGAAAAAGGCCAGAACTGGCTGCTGACGATCAATGCCAGCGACCGCATCGGCCTGCTCTACCGCATCACGCGCGTGCTGGCCGCCAACGGTATCGGGCTGGAACTGGCCAAGGTCTCGACCATGGGTGAACGGGTGGAAGACACCTTCCTGATCCATGCGCCGGCGCTGGCCTCGACCCGCTTCCAGACCGAACTGGAGCAGCAGCTGCTGGCAGCAATCGATACCAACTGATGCCCGAGTTTGCTGCATTGCACACATATGCCATCGGGCATGACTACAATGCGGCGAGACCCACACTATAGCTACGGATAGAGACGACATGACCCAGACCACCCACGACACCACCCGTATTGACGATACCCGCATGCGCGCCGTGCGCCCGCTGCTGACGCCGGCGCTGCTGCAGGAAAGCCTGCCGGTGAGCGACCTGCTGATCGACCGCGTGGAGCAGCAGCGCCAGGCCATCAGCGATGTGCTGCACGGCCGCGATGACCGTCTGATCGTGGTGGTGGGCCCCTGCTCCATCCATGACCATGACCAGGCGATCGAGTACGCGCAGCGCCTGCTGCCGCTGGCGCAGGAGCTGTCAGAAGACCTGCTGGTGGTGATGCGCGTGTATTTCGAAAAGCCGCGCACCACGGTGGGCTGGAAAGGCTATATCAACGATCCGCACCTGGACGGCACGTTTGCCATGAACGAAGGCCTGGAGCGCGCGCGCCGCCTGCTGCTGGAGATCGTGGAGCTGGGCCTGCCGGCCGGCACCGAGTTCCTGGACCTGCTGAGCCCGCAGTTCATCAGCGACCTGATCGCCTGGGGCGCGATTGGCGCGCGCACCACGGAAAGCCAGAGCCACCGCCAGCTGGCCTCGGGCCTGAGCTGCCCGGTGGGCTTCAAGAATGGCACCGACGGCGGCGTGAAGGTGGCAGTGGACGCCATCGTCTCGGCGCAATCGCCGCATGCCTTCATGGGCATGACCAAGATGGGCCAGGCAGCGATTTTCGAGACGCGCGGCAATGACGACTGCCACGTGATCCTGCGCGGTGGCAAGACGCCCAACTACGATGCCGCCCATGTGCAGGCCGCCTGCGAAACGCTGGAAGCCAGCAAGCTGCGCCCGCAGGTGATGATCGACCTGTCGCACGCCAACAGCAGCAAGCAGCACCAGCGCCAGATCGATGTCGCCTCCGACGTGGCCAGCCAGATCGCTGGCGGCGACGCCCGCATTACCGGCGTGATGATCGAAAGCCATCTGGAAGAAGGCCGTCAGGATCTGGGCCAGGGCGAGCTGAAGCGTGGCGTGTCTATTACGGATGCGTGCATCAGTTTTGCGCAGACGGAGCCGGTGTTGCGCGAGTTGGCAACTGCGGTGCGCAAACGTCGCGCTGGCTGAGTACGGAGGGCGGGCATATTATTCGGGTTTTGAACCCGGAGCCTGCCATGCGGTATCCCGTTTATGTGTATCCCGGAAATGCTGCCACAGCGTGGGCGGTAGTGTTTCCGGATTTTCCGGGGTGTCATGCGGCTTGTGACACTTTGGAAGGTTCTTGGTCGATATCGACCTGAGCCAATCTTGCAGATGACAATCAAGCCAATATGGTGCCTGGGACGGGAATCGAACCCGTAAAGCTTGCGCCGAGGGATTTTAAGTCCCTTGTGTCTACCAATTCCACCACCCAGGCTACAGAGGGGCTGATTCTACCTCATGGTGTTTCGGTGCGTAATTCATGTGTAGATCAGGCCATATCACCCTACCCTCCAGTCGTAGCCAACATTGTGAGTGGCCGGACAACACAAGCCGCGATCCCGTTAAATTGTTCCCGGGAATCGCAATGGAACAGGCGCCAGGCTTGAAGTGTGACGACCTGCGTTCCCCTGCAAGGCGTAAAATTTCTGCGCTGCTGGTTCGGCAACGCAGAAGCGAGCCGCGAAATTGCCGGGTGTTACCGCAATGTTTGAGGTACGCCAAGGGACCAGAAGCAGATGGTGCTCGAGCCCTATTTGCACCCGTCCCGGGCGCCATGTGTTGACGCAGGGGTGTTTTTCACCGAGCAACAGGCATGTCCACCTCCCCCTTCCTCCTGATGGCCATTCCCGCCGTGGTCGCCCTGGTGGGCGGTTTGCTGGCTGCCGTCTGGTCGCCAGGCCATCAGACCCGCAGCATGATCCAGCACTTTGCCGCAGGCGTGGTGCTGGCGGCCCTGGCGGTGGAACTGCTACCCGAAATCGCGCGTGAACACCCGCAACCCTGGCACATCATTGCCGCTTTTGCGGCTGGCAGCCTGTTCATGTACGGCCTCAAGCTGTGGAGCCTGCGGCTGGAACATGCTGCCGAGCAACGCGCCAAACTGACTGGGTGCGTGGCCGCTGCCAGCTCCGCCGGCCTGCTGCTGGCCACCTTCATCGATGTGGCTGTCGATGGCTTCATCATCGGCGCCGGATTTGCCGCAGGCGGTGAAACCGGCATGATCCTGGCGCTGGGCCTGTCGGTGGAACTGCTGTTCCTCGGCCTGGCGCTAGCATCGGACCAGATCCGTGGCTGGAAAATCGTGGCCGTCTCCGGCGCCCTGGGCCTGACGGTGCTCGGCTGCGCCCTGGCCGGCAGCCTGCTGCTGGCACAGGCCTCGCACGACACCATTGGCACCGTGCTC
>JAAYCV010000176.1 GCA_012729605.1 Ramlibacter sp.
ACCCGTCCACCGAAGTGGGTCAACTCCAACTCCAACTCCAACTCCAACTCCAACTCCAACTCCAACTCCAACTCCAACTCCAACTCCAACTCCAACTCCAACTCCAACTCCAACTCCAACTCCAACTCCAACTCCAACTCCACTCGTACTCGTACTCGATCAGCTGGTGCTGGCTGTCCAGAAACAACACGCAAAGCAAAAATCGGCACATAGATTGCTCCATGTGCCGATGCTGATCGATTCGCCGTAGCTGCTTACCAGGAGAGGTAGGGACTCAGCAAGTCCCGGCTGATGCCGGGTTCGCGCGGGATGCACTCTTGTACAGCGTAACGCGGAGCAGTGCCATCCTGCCGATAGCTGCCTGGCATGTCACCCGGGTGCAGCATGCGGTAGTAAGCGGTAGTGGATTTTTCGAATTCCTCGTAGGCTTGGTCTGCTTCCAGCAGACACCACTGACGATAGCCATGGGCGTGAACAAGTCTGCTGACCAGCAACTCCACAATCGTGCGCAGCGTAGCGGGGCAGCGCCAGCCACGTTGGCAGGTCAGCTGTTCAGGGATGATCGTGACTTTCAGGATGCCATCGCCGCAAGCCTCGAAAATCAGCAGGGCATTGATACGATAGAAAGCGTAGGCTTGCTGGCGCATGATGTCACGTGTATGAAGTTCCGCTCGACCTCGTTCAACCAGGCGGGCCAGCATGCGTGGCAGGGTCAGTTCGAGGGTGGCAATATGTTGCTCGCAAATCGAGTCTTGAGTGGGAACTTTCACGGTGTGCTTTCAAGTTCAGCAGGAGGGGCATGTCTGCAAGACAGACATGAGTTAAAAACCTTTAGTTCCTAATGCATTTCAAATTAGCTCTAAAGGAAGCGAAGTATACAGCCGAATTTCCTTGGTTGTATGCGGTATTAATTCACATGTAACCATCATGCGACATCTATGTTGATGCATCTTCCTTGCCGTCCTGGAAATTTAAGTGAAAGATAAAGCGAGATAGCAACTGTTCGATGCAGCTCGGTGAGACTTGCGTGCATCTGCCGCGTGAACTGGCGATCATGGTGATCCAGCATTTTTTGACAGGCTGTTGATCTGGATCAAAAAATCGATAGACATAGGGGGAAACCCCATTGGCGAATCCAAATTAGCTATGAATGTCGGGTGTTGCCGCTGTACAAGGTAAGGTAAAGTCATGATTTACCAAAAGGAATAGCGATGAGAGGGATGGCCCAAGGCTCCCGCAGAGGTGAGGTTCCGCAGGATCCGGAGCAGCGCAGGGACTGGATAACCCTGAAGCGATTGTTGCCATATCTGTGGCGATACCGTTGGCGCGTGCTGATCGCGCTGGCGTTGATGGTCCTGGCCAAGCTGGCGAATATTGGCGTCCCCCTGTTGCTGAAGGAGTTGGTGGATGCCATGCAGGTCAAGCCAGGTGATCCGGCGATGGTGCTGGTGGTGCCGCTAGGCCTGATTGCCGCATACGGATTGTTGCGTTTTTGTACCTCGCTGTTCACGGAGCTGCGTGAACTGGTGTTTGCCAAGGCGACCGAAGGGGCGGCGCGCAGCATCGCGCTGGAGACTTTTGCGCATCTGCATAGTCTGAGTCTGCGCTTCCACCTGGAGCGGCAGACTGGCGGCATGACACGCGATATCGAACGTGGGACGCGTGCCGTGCATGCGCTGATTTCATTTTCGTTGTACAGCATCTTGCCAACGTTGATCGAGGTCAGCATCGTGCTGGGCATTCTGGCGTACAAGTTCGACATGGGCTTTGTCTGGG
This sequence comes from Ramlibacter sp., assembly GCA_012729605.1. Lineage (GTDB taxonomy): Bacteria > Pseudomonadota > Gammaproteobacteria > Burkholderiales > Burkholderiaceae_C > Brachymonas > Brachymonas wangyanguii. Next base: position 1,777 of record JAAYCV010000176.1, read on the forward strand.
TCACGCTGGTCGCCCTGGTTGCCTACATCGTGTTCAGCGTCAGCGTGACCGAGTGGCGCACCCGGTTCCGGCGCGAGATGAACCGGCTGGATTCGGCGGCGCATACGCAGGCCATCGATGCCTTGCTGAATTACGAGACGGTCAAGTATTTCAACAACGAGGCGCATGAGACGCATCGTTATGCGCAGCAACTCGAGGCGTACCGACAGGCCGCGCTCAAGAGCCAGCGCTCGCTCAGCCTGTTGAACGCCGGTCAGCAGCTGATTATTGCCACAGCGCTGGTCGTGATGATGTGGATGGCGACGCAAGGAGTCGTCGACCAGCGCCTGACGCTGGGTGATCTGGTGATGGTGAACGCCTTCATGATCCAGCTGTACATTCCGCTCAACTTCCTCGGCGTGCTGTACCGCGAGATCAAGCAAAGCCTGACCGATCTGGACAAGATGTTCACATTGATAGATACGCCGCGAGAGGTGCAGGACAAGCCGGACGCAGCGGAGCTGCAGCTGCACCACGGCTTGCCTGAGGTCCGCTTTGAGCAGGTGGATTTCCATTACGATGCTGCACGACCGATTCTGAGGAGTCTGGACTTCGTGATTCCGGCCGGCAAGACGGTGGCCGTGGTAGGCGCATCCGGTGCCGGAAAATCAACGCTGGCACGCCTGCTGTATCGTTTCTATGATGTGCAAGCGGGGCGTATCACGCTGGATGGTCAAGATGTACGCGAGCTGACGCAAGACAGCGTGCGCCGGGCGATCGGCATCGTGCCGCAGGATACGGTGCTGTTCAACGATACCGTGGCCTACAACATTGGCTATGGTCGACCCGATGCGAGTCAGGACGAGATCGTGGCGGCAGCAAGGGCGGCGAAAATCCACGATTTCATCGTGTCCACGCCAGATGGTTACCAGACCATGGTTGGAGAGCGTGGCCTGAAGTTGTCGGGAGGCGAAAAACAGCGTGTGGCGATTGCGCGGGCACTGCTGAAGAATCCTCCGATCATGGTGCTGGACGAGGCGACTTCGGCGCTGGATTCAGCGACGGAGCGTGCGATCCAGGCCGAATTGCGTCAGGTAGCGGATAACAAGACTACGCTGGTGATTGCGCATCGGCTGTCTACCGTGGTGGATGCCCATGAGATCCTGGTGATGGAGCAAGGGCGCATCGTGGAGCGTGGCGACCATGCCAGCTTGTTGCAGCAGCAGGGACGCTATGCGGAAATGTGGAATTTGCAACAATCTCAGGCCGAATCAGGGCCAAATACAGGTAATTCAGTAGTTGGTCAGGAAAAAACAGGTCCCGGATTTCCGTAGAATGAAAATGCGTCCGATCGTGCGGACTGAACGAATCTAGGAGATACATTTATGCGCAAAAGTCTGATTGCCGCTGCCTGCGCAGCTGCTGCACTGACCCTGGTGGCCTGTGGCCAGAAGGATGCCCCGTCCAACGCCGCTTCTGGTGCTGCCAGCGGTGCTGCGGCATCTGCCGCTGCCGTGGATACCCTGAACAAGATCAAGAGTTCGGGTGTCGTGAACCTGGGCGTGCGTGAGTCTTCCGGTCTGGGTTACACGCTGGGCAACGGCAAGTATGTCGGTTTCCATACCGAGATGGCCGAGCGCATCGTGGATGACCTGAAGAAGGATCTGGGCGTCAGCGACCTGAAGATCAACTACCAGCCGATCACCTCGCAGAACCGTATCCCGCTGCTGCAGAACGGCACCATCGACTTCGAATGCGGTTCCACCACCAATAACCTGGCACGCCAGAAGGATGTGGACTTCGCCGTGACCACCTACGTGGAGGAAGTGCGCGTGGCCGTGAACGCCAAATCCGGCCTGAAGTCGATTGCCGACCTGAAGGGCAAGACCATCGTGACCACCACCGGCACCACCTCCGTGCAGACGCTGCGCAAGCACAGCCGCGCTGACGGCCTGGAGTTCAAGGAAGTGATGGGCAAGGATCACGCAGACAGCTTCCTGATCCTGGAATCCGGCCGTGCCGATGCCTTTGTGATGGACGGCTCCATTCTGGCCGCCAACATCGCCAAGTCCAAGAATCCGAAGAATTTCGTGTTCCTGGACGAAGTGCTGAACGTGGAGCCGATTGCCTGCATGCTGCCCAAAGGCGACACCAAGTTCAAGGAAGCCGTGGATAACAGCATCAAGCGCCAGATTTCCGATGGCTCCCTGGCCAAGCTGTATGACAAGTGGTTCATGCAGCCGATTCCGCCGGCCAACGTGACCCTGAACCTGCCGCTGCCGGAAAGCACCAAGCAGGCCTGGGCCAACCCGAACAACAAGCCGATGGAAGACTACGCCAAGTAATACCGCGATCATCCGTGCACAGCTGGTGCGGATGATGGGTTTTCCTGGTCTGGGGCGACAATGGTATGCGGGTTGCAATGGGACTCGTGTAGCATGACGCCCCAGTCTGTTTGAAGCCGTCGGGCGGGCGAATGGGAGGACTGGCACTGTCAGCGCACAAGGTGGGCAGCGCCAGCAACAGCAACAAGGAGAGCGCGTATGAATGGCCTGGATTGGTCGGTGTTCTGCAAGGACATCGTGACCGGCGACAGCATCGCCGGGTGTCTGGGAAGCGGACGGGATGTCAGCTACCTGGATTGGATGATTTCCGCCTGGGGATGGACGGTATCGGTAGCGCTGGTGGCACTGGTGATTGCGCTGGTGGTGGGTTCCATCATCGGCGTGATGCGCACGCTGCCAAACAGCCCCTGGCTGGTGCGCATTGGCAATGCCTGGGTGGAGCTGTTCCGCAACATTCCGCTGCTGGTGCAGATTTTCCTCTGGTACCACGTGGTGCCAGCGCTGATCCCGGCCGCCAAGAGTGTGCCGCCCTTCGTGCTGGTGGTGCTGGCGTTGGGCCTGTTCACCTCGGCGCGTATTGCCGAGCAGGTGCGTTCCGGTATCCAGGCGCTGCCCAAGGGCCAGCGTTATGCCGGCCAGGCGCTGGGCTTTACCACGCCGCAGTACTACCGTTACGTGCTGCTGCCGATGGCCTACCGTATGATTATTCCGCCGCTGACCAGCGAGTCGATGAACATCTTCAAGAACTCCTCGGTGGCGTTCGCGGTATCGATTCCGGAGCTGACCCAGTTTGCCATGCAGGCGGGTGAAGAGACGGCGCGCCTGATCGAGGTCTATCTGGCGGTGACGGTGCTATACATCTTCTCGGCGCTGGTGATCAACCGCATCATGGCCTATATCGAGAAGAAGGCGCGACTGCCTGGTTTTGTCGCCAGCGGCACGGCAGGAGGGCACTGATCATGAATCTGAGCTTTTCCTTCCTGGACGCCGAGTTTTTCGGCAATTACATCCTCAAGGGCCTGCAGTTCAGCATCGTGCTGACTATCGTGGCCACGATTGGTGGCATCCTGTTCGGCACCGTGCTGGCGCTGATGCGCCTGTCCGGCAAGAGGTGGCTGGAAGTGCCGGCAGCGATCTACGTCAACGGCATGCGCTCCATTCCGCTGGTGATGGTGATCCTGTGGTTCTTCCTGTTGGTGCCGATGATCATCGGGCGCTCGATTGGCGCGGAATACTCTGCCATCATCACCTTCGTGGCGTTCGAGGCGGCCTATTTCAGTGAAATCGTGCGCGCCGGCATCCAGTCGATTCCACGTGGCCAGGTGTTTGCCGGCCAGGCGCTGGGCATGAGCTATGGCCAGAACATGCGTCTGGTGATACTGCCGCAGGCCTTCCGCAACATGCTGCCGGTGTTCCTGACGCAGACCATCATCCTGTTCCAGGATACTTCGCTGGTGTATGCGATTGGTGCCTATGACCTGCTGAAAGGTTTCGAGACGGCGGGCAAGAACTACGGCCGCACCACCGAGACCTACCTGATGGCCGCGCTGGCCTATTTCGTGCTGTGCTACAGCCTGTCGTGGATCGCCAAGCGCGTCCACAAGAAGATTGCCATCATCCGTTGACATGGAGATCCCACAAATGTCTGAACACATGATTCAAATCCAGAACGTCTCCAAGTGGTACGGCCCGATCCAGGTACTGCAGGATTGCTCCGTCAACATCAACAAGGGCGACGTGGTCGTGGTCTGCGGTCCGTCCGGTTCCGGCAAGTCCACGCTGATCAAGACCGTGAACGCGCTGGAGCCGATCCAGAAAGGCGAGATCATCGTTAACGGCACCTCGCTGACCGATCCCAAGACCAATCTGCCCAAGCTGCGCAGCCAGGTCGGCATGGTGTTCCAGCACTTCGAGCTGTTTCCGCACCTGTCGGTGACGGACAACCTGACAATTGCCCAGATCAAGGTGCTGGGCCGCAAGGCCGACGAAGCCAAGGTGCGCGGCCTGAAGATGCTGGACCGCGTGGGCCTGATGGCACACAAGGACAAGTTCCCCGGCCAGCTTTCCGGCGGCCAGCAGCAGCGTGTGGCGATTGCGCGCGCGCTGAGCATGGATCCGGTGGTGATGCTGTTCGACGAGCCGACCTCGGCGCTGGACCCGGAAATGGTCGGTGAAGTGCTGGACGTGATGGTCAATCTGGCCAAGGAAGGCATGACCATGATGGTGGTGACGCACGAGATGGGCTTTGCCCGCAAGGTTGCCAACCGCGTGATCTTCATCGATGTCGGTGGCAAAATCCTGGAAGATTGCAGCAAGGAGGAATTCTTCGGCAATCCCGAGGCACGCCAGCCGCGTACCAAGGACTTCCTCAACAAGATCCTGCAACACTGATCCACCGAAGCAGACAAGGGGCCGGCAAGGCCCCTTGTCACGAGAACCATGACCACACGACTGACGATTACCCGCCCCGACGACTGGCACCTGCATGTGCGTGACGAAGACGCCATGCGCACCGTGGTGCCGCATACCGCTGCCCAGTTTGGCCGCGCCATCATCATGCCCAACCTGCGCCCGCCGGTCACCAGCACCGAGCAGGCGCTGGCGTACAAGCAGCGCATCCTGCAGGCCGTGCCGCCAGGCGTGGACTTCGAGCCGCTGATGACGCTGTACCTGACCGACAACACGCCGGCCGAGGAAATCGTGCGCGCGCGCGATGCCGGCGTGGTGGCCTGCAAGCTGTATCCGGCCGGTGCCACCACCAACAGCGATGCTGGCGTGACCGATGTGCGCAAGACCTATGCCACGCTGGAAGCGATGCAGCGACATGGCATGCTGCTGCTGGTGCACGGCGAAGTGACCGACAGCGAGATCGACCTGTTCGATCGTGAGGCAGTGTTCATCGATCGCGTGATGCGTCCGCTACGCCAGGATTTCCCCGAGCTGAAAGTGGTGTTCGAGCACATCACCACGCGTGAAGCGGCCCAGTATGTGCAGGAGTCGGACCAGTACACGGCGGCTACCATCACGGCGCACCACCTGCTGTACAACCGCAATGCCATCTTTACTGGCGGCATCCGCCCGCATTACTACTGCCTGCCGGTACTCAAGCGCGAGCTGCACCGGGTGGCACTGGTGGAAGCGGCGACCAGCGGCTCCGGCAAGTTCTTCCTGGGCACCGACAGCGCGCCGCACGCCTCGCACCTGAAGGAGCATGCCAGCGGCTGCGCCGGCTGCTACACCGCCTATGCGGCGATGGAGCTGTATGCCGAGGCCTTCGAGCAGGCCGGTGCACTGGACCAGCTGGAAGGCTTTGCCAGCCTGCATGGCCCGGCCTTCTATGGCCTGCCGGTGAACCAGGGCACGCTGACACTGGAAAAGCAGGACTGGGAAGTGCCTGCCAGCTACAGCTACGGCGCTGGTGCTACCCTGACGCCGCTGCGTGCCGGCGAAACGCTGGGCTGGCGCGTAACGGCTTGAGCGCCGTGACGCCGGACTGGAATGCGCCGTGGCTGGTCAGTCACCAGCCATTGGCGCAGGCCGTCCATGCAGCCTGGCAGGCGCGGGGCGATCTGGCCGCTGCGCTCAACGGATTCCCGCAGCAGGCCGGCGTACGCTTTGTACCGCAGGCCGCACTGCCCGAAGGCGTGGCCTACGAACAGTTCATCTTTGACACGCTGCAGGTGCCGACGCGCGACAATCTGCACGATTATTTCAATGGCCTGATGTGGCTGCAGTTTCCGCGAGCCAAGCGTCGCCTCAACCTGTTGCAGGCGGGTGAGCTGGCGCGGCTGGGCGGCGTGGGTGCGCAACGCGGCCCGTTACGCGATGCACTGACACTGTTCGACGAAAACGTGGCGCTGTTCCGCGGTCCGGAGGTGCTGTGGCAGGCGCTGGCGCACAAGCGCTGGCAGGAGCTGTTCGTGCAAGAGCGTGCGTTGTGGGCAGCATGCGACATCCTGCTGTTTGGCCATGCGTTGCTGGAACAGCTGGTGCAGCCGTTCAAGAGCATCACGGCGCATGTCTACCGGGTGCCTGAACAGATGCCGGCGGTGGGATCGCCGGATTGGCAAGCGGCCTGGGACGATTGGCTGGCGCAGGATCTGGGCGAGTCGGCGCTGGTGCCCAAGCCGTATGTGCATTTGCCGGTGCTGGGCGTACCCGGCTGGTGGCAGGACAATAGCGATGCCGATTTCTACGACGATGTCACGGTATTCCGGCCGCTGAGGCGGCCACCTCCAGCAAAATTCACAAATTGATGATATTTTTCAGCTGGTAGCGATGGCAATTGGCCTGATGATCCTTATCTGAGAATCGCGCGCTCCTGCGGGGGCGCGACAGCAACCCGTGCAGCGTGCTGCACCCGTGACGAGAAAGAAAGACCATGAAACGCATTTTTCTGTTCCTGCTGACCAACGTGGCCGTGGTGGCGGTGCTCGGGCTGGTGACCAGCCTGCTCGGTATCAACCACTACCTGACGGCCCAGGGCATCAACTACACCAGCCTGCTGGTGTACGCCTTCGTGATCGGCTTTACCGGTGCCATCATCTCGCTGCTGATGAGCAAGACCATGGCCAAGACCAGCATGGGTCTGCACATGATCGACCAGCCGCGCAATGCCGATGAGGCCTGGATCGTCGATACCGTGCGCCGCCTGGCAGCCGAGGCCAAGATTGGCATGCCCGAAGTCGGTATCTATGACGGCGCGCCGAACGCCTTTGCCACGGGTGCCTTCAAGAACTCGGCACTGGTGGCGGTGTCTACCGGCCTGCTGCAGAGCATGACCAAGGAAGAGGTCGAAGGCGTGCTGGGCCACGAGGTTGCGCACGTGGCCAACGGCGACATGGTGACCATGGCGCTGATGCAAGGCGTGATGAACACCTTTGTCGTGTTCCTGAGCCGCGTGATCGGCTATGCCGTGGATGGTTTCCTGCGTCGCGGCAGCGATTCCAATTCCGGCCCGGGCGTCGGCTACTGGATCACCACCATGGTGCTGGATATCCTGCTGGGCTTCCTGGCGTCCATCATCGTGGCCTGGTACAGCCGCCAGCGTGAATTCCGTGCCGATGCCGATTCGGCGCGCCTGATGGGCAGCCGTCGCCCGATGGTGAATGCGCTCAAGCGCCTGCAGAGCCTGCAGGCGGGTGAGCTGCCGCAGGGCATGAAGGCCTTCGGTATTACCGGTGGACTGGGCAAGTTGTTCTCGACCCATCCGCCGCTGGAAGAGCGCGTGGCACGCCTGATGCAGCAGGGCTGATCGCCAGCTGTAGTGACCAACAACAAGGCCCGTCATCGGTGTGATGACGGGCCTTGTTGCATTGGGGAGGCTGTCGGAATCAGGCCGGCAGGAAACCCTCGATCGACAGGTAGCGTTCGCCGGTGTCGTAGTTGAAACCGAGCACGCGGGCGTTCGCCGGCAGTTCGGGCAGCTTGGCGGCAATGGCAGCCAGCGTGGCGCCGGTGCTGATGCCGACCAGCAGGCCTTCACGTGTGGCGGCATCGCGTGCGTATTGCATGGCGGTGGGGCCATCGACCTGCAGTGCGCCGTCGAGCAGGCCGGTGTCGAGGTTCTTCGGGATGAAGCCGGCGCCAATGCCCTGGATCGGGTGCGGGCCGGGCTGGCCACCGCTGATCACGGGCGACAGCGTGGGTTCGACGGCATAGACCTTGAGTTGCGGCCATTGCGCCTTGAGCACGCGCGCCACGCCGCTGATGTGACCGCCGGTACCGACACCGGTAATCACGGCATCCAGGCCTTCGGGGAAATCGGCGAGGATTTCACGCGCCGTGGCTTCGGCGTGGATTTCCGGGTTGGCCGGGTTGTCGAACTGCTGCGGAATCCAGGAACCGGGCGTCTGGGCGGCCAGTTCTTCAGCACGGGCGATGGCACCCTTCATGCCTTTTTCGCGCGGCGTCAGGTCAAACGTGGCGCCGTAGGCCAGCATCAGGCGGCGGCGCTCCACGCTCATGCTTTCCGGCATCACCAGGACCAGCTTGTAGCCCTTGACCGCAGCGACCATGGCCAGGCCGACGCCGGTGTTGCCGGAAGTGGGCTCGATGATGGTGGCGCCGGGCTGCAGCGCGCCGGACTTTTCCGCCGCCTCGATCATGGACAGGGCGATGCGGTCCTTGATGGAACCACCGGGGTTGAAGCGCTCGGCCTTGACCCAGACCTGCTGCTCACCGGGGAACAGGCGGCTGAAGTGGATGGACGGGGTGTTGCCGATGGTGTCGAGTACGGATTGGGCTTTCATGCAGTCTCCTGGCAGTTGTCAGTAGAAATCAGGGAAATGGATCGGACCATTGTGCAGGGAAAAAACATAGCTTTGGGTTATATCGATACCGCTCAATCAAATCGCGGACTTGGCGGAATCCCTGCGTACCATGTGGGTATTGCCGGATGCACAATGGCAGCATGAAGCCAAGCGAATCATCTCCTGATGCACTGGACATGCAGCTGCGCGCTGCCGAGCAGGCGCGCGGCCTGTGCAACATGAAGCGCATTGCGCTGGGGGCGCTGTTGTGCGCGGTGGCGCTGCTGGCCTTGAGCGAATATTTTGGCCGTGTCGGCATCTGGGGTTGGGTGGCCGCGTTTGCCGAAGCGGCCACCGTAGGTGCCCTGGCCGACTGGTTTGCCGTGGTGGCGCTGTTCCGCCATCCGATGGGGATTCCGATTCCGCATACCGCGATCATCCCGCGCAACCAGCAGCGCATTGCCAACAACCTGGCCCAGTTCGTGCGCGACAAGTTTCTCGACAAGGCGGTGCTGTTGCCGCGCATCCAGTCGCTCAATCCGGCGCATCGCATCGGCGAGTACCTGAGTGCGCCGGAGCGGGTGCGCCATCTGGCGACGCAGTTGCAGCAGTGGGCGGCACAGTCGGTGGCGGCACTCGACAGCCCGGCGCTGGAGCGTGATTTGCTGGCGATTGTCAAGCGCCAGCTGCACGACTGGAATGCGGCGCCGACGGCGGTGCAGCTGGTCAACATGCTGACGCAGGGCGGCCACCACGAGCGCGTGCTGCAGACGGCGCTGATCAAGGTCTCGGACTGGGTCGGTTCGCCGCAGATCCGCCTGCTGATTGCCGACAAGATGATCGAGATGGCGCGCCGCGAATATCCGAAGATGACCTGGTTTGTCGACAAGCTCGATTACACCGAGGACATTGCCGATCGCCTGGCCGACCGGCTGGCGCAGGCGCTGATCGACGAGGTGCAGGTGGTGCTGCGTGATCCGGACCATCCGGTGCGCCAGCACTATGTCGATGAGGTGGTGCGCCTGATGGAGCGGCTGGAGCACGATCCCGACATGCAGCAGCGCGTGCAGCAGCTCAAGACCGAATTGCTGCGGCACCCGGCGCTGCAGGGCTATGCCAGTCAGCTGTGGCAGCGCCTGCGTGACTGGCTGCGCCAGGACTTGTCCAGCAGCGAGTCGGTGATTGCGGCGCAGTTCGAGCGCTACGCAGCCCAGTTGGGGCAGAAGCTGCGCGATGACCCGGTCTGGCAGGAGGCGGCCAACCAGCAGCTGGAAATTGCCGTGGAGCACCTGACGGAGCAGCTGCGCCAGATTGCGCCGGAGCATATCCGGGCCACGGTGCAGGGCTGGGATACGCGCTACATGGTGCAGGAGATCGAGCGCAGCGTGGGCAAGGACCTGCAGTACATCCGGCTCAATGGCACGCTGATTGGCGGCCTGGCGGGGCTGGTGCTGTACGCCCTGTTCAATGGCGGCCTGATGACGGCGATTCTGGCGGCGCTGTCCTGAAATTGCACCTTAGCGCAGCAGCCAGAGCAGACCGGACAGCACGACCACGCTGCACAGGGCGGCAACCAGGTCGTCGAACATGATGCCCCAGCCACCACGCCAACCCCAGCCCTTGAAGGCCTGATCAGCCCAGCGCACTGGCTGTGGCTTGGCGGCATCGAAAAAGCGGAACAGCGCGAACGCCACCAGCTGCCAGAGCAGGGCGCTGCCGGACAGCAGCGGGAGCGGTAATTGCAGCATCAGCACTTGCAGCACCAGCCAGAAGGCGGCGACTTCATCCCAGACGATGCTGCCGGGATCCTGTACGCCCATATTGCGTGCGGTGACGGTGCAGGCCCACCAGCCGAGCGGAATCGCGATGAACAGCAGCGCCCACAGCACGCCAGCCGGCAGCCAGCTCGCCAGCAGCAGCCAGCTGGCCCAGGCAAACAGCGTGCCGGCCGTGCCCGGTGCCTTGGGTGACAGGCCAGATCCCAGTCCGAGCGCGAGTGCATGGGCCGGGTGGCTGAAGGTGAAGGCCAGATCGGGCCGGCGGGGAGCTTGCGGGGCGGAAGGCGGCATGGGCAGCATGAGAGGCGTTCAGCGGAAATGGTCGAAGGCGGTGGCGTCTACGGGAACGATGCGGCCATCGGCCTGTTGCAGGCGCAGTCCAGAGTCTGCCTCGATCTGGCCGATGCGCGTGGCCAGCAGGCCGCAGGATCGGGCGGCAGCCAGCACCTGCTCATGGTGTTCGGGCGCAGCCGTCCAGAGCAGTTCGTAGTCATCGCCGCCCGCCAGCGCGTAGGACAGGGCGAGCGAGGTGTCCTGCAGGCGCAGCGCCGGGCTGGCGGCCTGCAGCAAGCCATCGGCCTGCAGCAAGGCGGCGCAGCCGGAGGCATCCAGGATATGGCGCAGATCGCCTGACAGGCCATCGCTGAGATCACAGCAGGCGCTGGCCAGGCCGCGCAGCGCCAGGCCGAGGGCGACGCGCGGCTGCGGGTGTTCCAGCCGGGCGCGTGTGGCCTGCAGCAGCTGGTCGCGCACGGTAGCTGGCCAGGCGGCCAGGTCCTGATCCTGCAGCAGCAAGTGCAGCGCCAGCCGTGCATCGCCCAGACCCTGGTCCGGGCCGTGGCTGACGTAAATGCCATCGCCCGGGCGCGCACCGCTGCGCAGCAGCGCCTGCGCTGGCGGCACTTCGCCGAATACCGTGATGCCGATGGTCAGTGGGCCGCGTGTGGTGTCGCCGCCGATCAGTTCGCAGCCATGGGCATCGGCCAGCGCAAACAGGCCGGCGGCAAAGGCCTGCAGCCAGTCGTCATCGATATCGGGCAGCGCCAGCGAGAGCGTGCAGGCCAGTGGACGCGCGCCACAGGCTGCCAGATCGCTCAGGTTCACGGCCAGCGACTTGTGGCCGAGCGTGGCCGGATCGACATCGGCGAAAAAGTGCCGGCCGGCCACCAGCAGGTCGGTGGAAATCGCCAGCTGTTGGCCGGCTGAAGGCGCCAGCAGCGCACAGTCATCGCCGATGCCGAGCGTGGCCTGGCGCAGCGGCTGGTCGCGGCGGAAATGGCGGCGGATCAGGTCGAATTCACCGTGGGAAGCGGACATGCTGGCGTTCAGGATTGCGGCTTGTTGCCGGCTGCACCGCTGGGCGGGAAGAAGAAGGTAAACGGCGTGTACAGCATGCGGTTGCGCAAGGCGTCGTAGATGCGATGGCGATCTACGCGCTGCACGTTCTGCGCCGCCAGCGCGGTGCGGAAGGCCATGTAGAAGTTGACCATCACGTTGATCGGGCCGATCAGCGTCACGCCCAGCAGCGCCAGCCAGAACGGTCGCATCTGCAGCACTTCCAGGCCCAGCGTGTGCGCGGCGGCACCCAGCTGGCCGGCAGCCAGCGTCACGTGGCGCACCTCGAAGCCGATGCCGAAAAACTGTGCAAACGAGGGCACCAGGCCGAGCATCAGGCCAAGCGAGATATTCGCGCCCAGGCCGGAAATGTTCTCGCGCCACCACTGGCTCCAGCGCGCCGCGCGCTCGGTGCCGAACAGCTGGCGCGAACGCGGGTGGTGCGCGATGATGGAATCGAGCCGGTTCAGCACAAAGCTGTTTTCCAGCCAGCCGCCGATCAAGCTGGACAGGAACAGCAGCACGCCGGTGATGGCGGCAAACAGCACGGTCGGGCCGATGATGTCCAGGTTCGACATGGTGCGGAAGGCGACGCCATCGGAAATCATCGGTGAGCCGGTGTAGTGCTGCAATGCCATCGAAATCAGGATCGCCATGGGCACTACCGCCAGCAGGTTGCCGACAATTGCCGCCACCTGGGAGCGGAACAGGTGCGCCACCTCATCGACAAACGCGGGAATCGCTTCCGGGTCGTCGATATCCTTGAGCTTGGCCGCCATGGCCGGTGCGGTCACGGCGGGTTGCTTGGTCGCCACCGTCCAATGCATCAGCTGGATCACGACGAAGGCCAGCGCATAGTTGATGCCGGCGGTCAGGCCGGTCCAGAAGATCGACAGCGCCAGCGCGCTGAGCACAAACTTGAACCAGACCGCCACGCCCATCACCAGGCCGCCGCCAAAGGCCTTGCCCAATAGCGCGCGCCAGTCGTGGAAGTTGCGCGTGATATAGCTTTCGCCCGACAGCGCCTGGCGCTCGGCCACCTTGGCTGCCGTCAGGTGCGTGTTTTCCTGCCACAGCTTGCGCAGGCTGCGCCGATCGCGGCTGATGCGCACCAGGCGCGAGATCATGCGTGCCGCCGACAGCATCTGCTGCTCGCTCATCAGGCAATCGAGCAGCTGGTTGACGCGCTGCACCCGATCGCGCACCTGCTTCAGCATGAACACGATGCCGACAGAGATACCGTGCTGGTCCAGGTGGTCATAGACGGTGCTGATGGCGAGCTTGCTGGCCTGCAGCTTGCCGCGCAGGATTTGCGCCGACAGCTGGGTCGCCTCGGACTGGGCACCGTGCAGGCGCAGCACGCGGACAAAGCTGAACATCGCCACCGGCAGCTCGTGGAACACGCGCGCCGTGCTTTCCGAACTCGCCATGCGGGTGCGGATTTCGCTGGCAAAGCCGATCGCGTTGATCTGGCTCAGGCTGTAGGAGATCGCATCGATCAGGATCTCCTGCCAGTAGCTGAGTTCTTCCGCGCCGGGCGTGTCCATGCCGGCCATCTGCGTCAGCGCGGTTTCGCGCGCTTCCAGCGTCAGGCTCAGGTCACTGGTGACCGGGTCCAGCTCTTCCTGCGCCATCGGCTGCAGCAGCACGGCCTGCAGTTGCTGCAGCGTCTTTTCGTCCAGTGCCTTGATCCACTGGGCATCGAACAGCGACGGAAACAGCAGCACGAACAGCTCGCCCAGATCGGTGGTTTCCGGCGTGGCCGGAATGATCTTCTTGCGCAGCCGGTGCGCCATTTCGCTGACGAAGGCGTTGCGCGGCGCAAAGCCGGCATCGGCCAGCAGCGGCGTGACGTCGATATCGGTGACAAAGCGCAGCCACCATTCGCGCCAGCGCAAGCGCCATTCGGTCAGCGGCTGCACGGTGGACAGGAACAGGCGCACGCGGCCGACGGCCTTCTGGATATCTTCCTCATCGTCGCCCCGGATCCACTCCATCACGCCATGCAGCCACAGGTGGCGCTGCGCCAGGCTGGCATCGGGATCCAGCGTATTGAGCAGATACTGGAGCTTGTCGTCGATCTCTTGCGTCATCGGCAATGGCGATATCAGTGCAGCACGCGATTGGCCGGCGCTGCCTCGGGCGGATCGGCGTCCGGCTGGTGCGCCTGCAGCGCAAACGGGGCAATCGGTGCATCAAAACGCGTGCCGTCCACGGCCACACAGAAAAAGCTGCCTTCCATGCGCCCCTCGGGCGTGCGCAGCGGCGTGCCGCTGCTGTAGGAAAAGCTGTCACCCGGCTCCAGCAGCGGCTGGTGGCCCACCACGGCCAGGCCACGCACTTCTTCCACATGCTTGTAGGCATCGGTGATGATCCAGTGGCGCGCGATCACCTGTACCGGCACGTTGCCGGTATTGGTAATCGTCACATGGTAGGCAAACAGGTACTGGCGCGGCGGATTCGATTCCTCCGGCAAATATTCCGGGCGCACCTCGATGTGCAACTGGTAATCGCTGGAAGGGGCGGGGGTGAAATCTGGCATGGGCTCCGATCAGGACACGACGAACATCCGCGCAGATGGCGGCAAGATGCACGACAATACCAGACATGAGCACCACTTACCGTATTGCCCCCTCCATTCTCTCGGCCGATTTCGCCCGCCTGGGCGACGAAGTGCGCAACGTGATTGCCGCTGGCGCCGACTGGATCCACTTCGACGTGATGGACAACCATTACGTGCCCAACCTCACTTTCGGCCCGATGATCTGCCAGGCCATCAAGCCGCATGCCGTCACGCCCGACGGCCAGCCGGTGCCGATGGACGTGCACATGATGGTGCAGCCGGTCGATGCGCTGGCGCAGGCCTTTGCCCAGGCCGGCGCCGACCTGATCAGCTTCCACCCCGATGCCAGCAGCCATGTGCACCGCAGCATCCAGGCGATCAAGGGTGCCGGCTGCCAGGCCGGTCTGGTGTTCAATCCGGCCGAACCGCTTGATGTGCTCGACTGGGTCATCGACGATATCGACCTGATCCTGATCATGAGCGTCAACCCCGGCTTTGGCGGTCAGGGTTTCATCGATAGCGCGCTGCGCAAGATCGAGGCCGTGCGCAAGCGCATTGATGCCTGCGGCAAGGACATCCGCCTTGAGGTCGATGGCGGCATCAAGGCCGACAACATCCGCCGCGTAGCCGATGCCGGTGCCGACACCTTCGTCGCCGGCAGTGCCATCTTCGGCAAGCCCGATTACGCTGCCGTGATCAGCGACATGCGCAAGGCGCTGGCATGAGCGTGGCCGAGCTGCGCTGGCCCTGCGCGTCACAGCCGCTGGCGGTGCAGGGCGTGATGATTGATCTGGACGGCACCATGGTCGACACCATGGGTGACTTCGATCTGGCGCTCAACGCCATGCTGGCCGAACTGCAGCTGCCGGCCATCGCGCGCAGCACCATCGGCCAGCTGGTTGGCAAGGGTTCGGAGCACCTGATCCGCCAGACCCTGCAGCAGGTTGGTGCCGATGCCGCCCGCTTCGATACCGCCTTCGCCAGCTACCAGCGCCACTATGGCGAGATCAATGGCCAGCAAAGCCGGCTGTTCGATGGCGTGCAGCAGGGGCTGGAACAATTGCAGGCGCTCGGGCTGCCGCTGGCCTGCCTGACCAACAAGCCACAGGCGCACGCCGAAGTGCTGCTGCAGCGGCTCGGTATTGCCGGCTATTTCCGCTGCGTTTTCGGTGGCGATGCCTTTGCGCGCAAGAAGCCCGATCCGCTGCCCTTGCTCGAAACGGCACGTGCCCTCGGCACCGACCCGGCCGTCACCCTGATGCTGGGCGATTCCAGCAACGATGCCCAGGCGGCGCACGCGGCCGGCTGTCCGGTGCTGCTGGTTGATTACGGCTACAACCATGGCCAGCCGATCCGCGAGGTACCGGCGCAGGGCTATCTGTCCAGCATGGCGCAGCTGCAGGGTGTGTCGCTGGCACGCCCGGGTGCGATTTGTTAAACTGATGGCCATGTTCATCCATCGCAGCATCACCCGAGGTCGCGCTGACCGGGGAGCCTGGCCCTGGCGGTCCTGAGCGTTCCTCTGCGCCTGTGCAGGCGCTGGTGGTGCGTGTCCGCCTGCTGACGGGCACGGCCTGATGTTGATCGCGGCGGTTTATAGTGTGGGCGCAAGGCCCGTGGCGACGCTGCAAGGCGCGCACCGCCCCTCATCCCGATGGATTTCCCATGACAGAACTTGAATTCAAGAGCCTGGTCGCGCAGGGCTACAACCGCATCCCGTTGATGCTGGAAGCCTTCGCCGATCTGGAAACCCCGCTTTCGCTGTACCTCAAGCTGGCCCATGCCGAATACGGTGGCCGCAACAGCTTCCTGCTCGAATCCGTGGTCGGCGGCGAGCGCTTTGGCCGCTACAGCTTCATCGGCCTGCCGGCGCGCACGCTGCTGCGCGCCAGCGGTTTCGGTGCCGATGCGCGTACCGAAGTCGTGACCGATGGTCAGGTGGTCGAAACCGCCAGCGGCAACCCGCTCGATTTCATCGCGCAATACCAGCAGCGCTTCAAGGTCGCGGTGCGTCCCGGCATGCCGCGCTTCTGCGGTGGCCTGGCTGGCTACTTCGGCTACGACGCGGTGCGCTACATCGAGAAAAAACTGGAGGCATCCTGCCCGCCCGACGACCTGCACACGCCCGACATCCTGCTGCTGCAGTGCGAGGAAGTTGCCGTCATCGATAACCTGTCCGGCAAGCTCTATCTGCTGGTCTATGTCGATCCGGCTCAGCCTGAGGCCTACACCCGTGGCCATCAGCGCCTGCGCACACTGCGCCAGCGCCTCAACGAGCCGGCCGTGCCGCCAGTCACCAGCGTCTACCAGAGCGAACCGGTCGAACGCATCTTCGCCAAGGACGACTACCTGCAGGCGGTGCAGCGCGGCAAGGACCTGATCGCCGCCGGCGACTTCATGCAGGTGCAGGTTGGTCAGCGCCTGCAGAAACGCTTTGCCGCACATCCGCTCAACCTGTACCGTGCGCTGCGCTCGCTCAACCCGAGCCCGTACATGTACTACTACCACTTCGGCGATTTCCAGGTGGTGGGCTCCTCGCCCGAGATCCTGGTGCGCCACGAACATGGCAGCAGCGGCGAGCAGACCGTGACGATCCGCCCGCTGGCCGGCACGCGCCCGCGCGGAGCCACGCCCGAGGCCGATCTGGCAATCGAGCAGGAACTGATCAACGATCCCAAGGAGCGTGCCGAACACGTCATGCTGATCGACCTGGCGCGCAACGACATTGGCCGCATCGCTGAAACCGGCTCGGTCAAGGTGACCGAAGCCTTCGCCATTGAGCGCTACAGCCACGTGATGCACATCGTCAGCAACGTACAGGGCACGCTGCTGGACGGCATGAGCAATATGGACG
>JAAYCV010000177.1 GCA_012729605.1 Ramlibacter sp.
GGTCAGCCACCAGGAAATGGCGAGAATCAGCAGCATGGCCAGTGAGGCCAGCATCAGGGCCGGCTGACGCGGATCAGAAGGGCTGGTGGACGACATGGTTGCAGGAACTCCAGATAATGGGTGCATGGCGCTGATCAGGCGCGTCGATTTTTTCCACGATACCACTGCCATGCCCCATCTCATCTTTTTGTGCGGACACGCCGGTACCGGCAAGACCACGCTGGCCAAGCGGCTGGTACGTGAACTCAATGACCGCAGCGAGGATTCCTATTGCATGCTGGACAAGGACACCTTGTACGGCAATTTCAGCTCGGCCGTGATGGGCGTGCTGACGGGCAACCCGAACGACCGCGACAGCCCAGTCTATCTGGACAACCTGCGCAATCCGGAATATGCGGGCCTGCTGGATACGGCGCGCGACAACCTGGAGCTGGGTACACATGTGCTGGTGGTGGCGCCGCTGTCGCGCGAGATCAAGGCGCACCAGCTGATCGATCGCGACTGGTTGCGCGTCGGGCCGGAGGTGCAGATCACCGTGGTCTGGGTGCATCTGCAGGAAGCCGAGGCGCGTCGACGTATCGAGCTGCGCGGCAACCCGAACGACGAATGGAAGCTGCAGCACTGGGATCAGTACCGCACGCGGCTGTTCCAGCCGAATCCGGATGAGTACCCGGAGCTGTTCCAGTTCGACAACACGCAGGATGACGGTACGCGCTACCGTGAACTGCTGGAAATGTTGCTGCTGGTGGAACAGCAGGGCCGCACGTCCTAGCGTATTGCAATCGTTGCAAGTGCATCCATGTACGAAGACAAAGGAGAATTGTTCATGAGCACAGACACCACGATCCAGACCCCGCGCCAGTTGGAGCATATTGTGGCCGGCCAGCCCACTTCCGATGGTGCCGGCGTGCAGTTGACGCGCGTGATTGCACAGGAGCTGCAACAGCGGCTGGATCCGTTCCTGATGATGGACCAGTTTGGCAGCGACAACCCGGATGACTACATCGCCGGTTTTCCGAACCACCCACACCGGGGATTCGAGACCATCACCTACATGATTGCCGGCCGCATGAAGCACAACGACAGTGGCGGGAACGAAGGCATACTGGAAAACGGCGGCGTGCAGTGGATGACGGCCGGCAGCGGCGTGATCCACTCCGAGCTGCCGCAACAGGAAGAAGGCACGATGGAAGGCTTTCAGCTCTGGCTGAACCTGCCGGCTAGCGACAAGATGTGTGCGCCCTGGTACCAGGACTTCCAGGCGGATGACCTGCCGCAGCTGACCACGCCCGAAGGCGTGAAAGTGATCGTGATTGCCGGTGAAAGCCATGGTGCGGCCAGCACGGTGCAGCGCCCGGTGACGCAGCCGCTGTATCTGGACTTGCACATGCCGGCCGGCAGCCGCTTTGAGCAGCCGATTCCGGAAGGCCACCATGCCTTTGTCTATGTCTACCGTGGCAAGGTGCTGGTAGGCGGCCAGGCCGTGGGCACGCAGCGCCTGGGCATCCTGGCGCAGACACCGGGATCGGATGGCGTGGTGCTGGAGACCAGCGTGGACAGCAAGGTGCTGCTGATTGCCGGCAAGCCGCTGCACGAGCCTATCGTGCAGTACGGTCCGTTCGTGA
>JAAYCV010000178.1 GCA_012729605.1 Ramlibacter sp.
GTGCATATCGGCTTCGTCGGGAGTCGGATGGTGGGTGGTCATGGCGTGTCCTGTGGCAGCTAGGAAGTGGGCATGCTGTCGGCATGGGCAGCCTGCAGCATTTCTGTTGCATGTAACAGTGTAGCCTCTGAATCGGAAGTACTGCCCAGCATGCGTGTCAGTTCCTGCACGCGTTGTGGCGTATCCAGCGCCAGTGTCTGGCTGACCGTGGTCTGGCGGCCATCGTGCTGCGACAGCGCCTTGGACACGCGCAGGTGATGATGGCCATGCGCGGCGACTTGCGGCAGGTGCGTGACGGCCAGCACCTGGCGGTCGGCGCCGAGCTGGCGCATCAGCCGGCCCACGGTGTGTGCCACCAGGCCGCCGACGCCGGCATCGACCTCGTCAAAGATCAGGGTAGGGGCGCTGCCGAGCTGGCTGGTGGTCACGGAAATCGCCAGTGCGATACGCGACAGTTCGCCGCCCGAAGCGACCTTGGCAATCGGGCGCGGCGTGCTGCCGGCGTGGCCGGCAACCAGAAAATCGATGGCATCCTGGCCGCTGGCACCGGGCTGGGCGGCTGGCGTGATCTGGACCTCGAAACGGCCACCTTCCATGCCAAGTTGCTGCATGGCGTCGCTGATCTGCTGACCGAGTCGGCTGGCGGCCTGCTGGCGTGCCTGCGTCAACTGTTGCGCCTCGAGCGCATAGGCTCGGCCGGCCTGGTCGGCGGCGGCTTGCAGGGCATCCAGATCGTCTTCTGCGTCCAGGTTCAGCAGCTGCTGCTTCCAGCCCTCCCAGTGGCTGGCCAGCTCCTGCGGCTGCAGGCGGAAGCGGCGCGCCAGCGAGATCCAGGCCGACAGGCGCTGGTCCAGCTGCTCCAGCCGCTGTGGGTCCAGATCAGCGCGGTCCAGGTAGTTCGACAGGCCGCGCTGCACCTCCTGCAGCTGGTCCTGGCTGCTGGCGATCAGCGTGATCCAGTCCTGGAAAGCGGGTTCGATATGCGATTGTTCCTGCAGTGCATGGCTGGCGCGGTGCAGGCTGTGCTGCACGCCTTGGCCATCACCGTCCAGTAGCGCGAGGGCCTGCTGCACGGCGTCCAGCAACTGCTGAGCATGCGCCAGGCGCTGGTGTTCGCTGTTGAGCTGATCCCATTCGTCAGCCGCCGGGGCGAGCTTGTCGACTTCGGCGATTTGCCATTGCAGGCGCTCGCGCTCCTGCTGGCGCTGTGCCTGGCCCTGGCTGGCGGCATCCAGCTGCTGCTGGCGGTCACGCCAGTCCTGCCAGCGCTGGCGGATGGTATCCGTGGCAATGCGGCCGTAGCCGTCCAGCAGGGCGCGCATGCTGCCGGCCTGCATCAGGCCTTGCCAGGCGTGCTGGCCATGGATATCGACCAGCAGGGCACCGAGGGCGCGCAGCTGGGTGGCGGTAGCGGGAATGCCGTTGATCCAGCCGCGGCTCTTGGCCTGGCTATCAATCGTGCGACGCAGCAGGATCTGATCTTCATCAGGATCAATGTCATATTCCTGAAGCAGTTCCAGTATTTGCGGGGTGGTGTCGAAGACGGCGCTGATATCGGCCTTGTCGCAGCCTTCGCGTACCAGGCCGGCATCGGCGCGCGCGCCCATGAGCTGTTGCAGGGCGTCGATCAGGATCGATTTGCCGGCACCGGTTTCGCCCGTGAGTACGGAAAAGCCGGAGGCCAGCTCAAGGTCCAGCGCTTCGACAATGACAAAATCCTTCAGGATGATGCGTCGCAGCGCCATGGTCAGTTGCTCCCGCTGTTCCAGTGCAGTTTTTCGCGCAGGGTGTCGTAGTAGTTCCAGCCGATCGGGTGCAGGAACACGGCCTCGTGGCGCGAACGGGTGACCATCACGCAGTCATCGGCCTGCAGCTGCGACAGGGATTGCGTATCGAAGTTGGCGCTGGCCTTGCGTCCGGCCACCAGACGCACGGCAATCTCGGAGCTGCCGCTGAGCACGATAGGGCGGTTGGACAGGGTGTGCGGTGCAATCGGCACCAGCACCCAGCCTGGCACCGAGGGGTGCACCAGCGGGCCACCGGCCGATAACGCATAGGCGGTGGAGCCAGTCGGCGTGGCAATGATCAGGCCGTCGGCGCGCTGGTTGGAGACGAAGTGGCCGTCCACCTCGATGCGCAACTCGACCATGCCGGCGGTGCTGCCACGGTTGATGCAGACATCGTTGAAGGCGAGGGCCTCGAACACCACTTCGCCTTCGCGCATGGCGCGGCCCTGGATCATGGCGCGCCGGTCTTCCTGGTATTCGCCGCGCAGCATGGGCGGAATTGTCTCGTTGATGCGCGTGAGCGAAATGTCGGTGATGAAGCCGAGACGGCCCTGGTTGATACCGATCAGCGGCACCTTGCTCGGGGCCAGCTGGCGCGCGGCGGCCAGCATGGTGCCGTCACCGCCCACCACTACCGCCAGGTCACAGTGGCGGCCGATCTGGTCCAGCGCCAGGGTCGGAAACATGTCACCCAAACCACTACGTTCGGCGGTGCCAGCTTCTACCGATACCTGACAGCCATGGGCCAGCAGACAGCCGATGACAGAGCGCAGCACCGTCTGTGGCGTCCCCTCGGAAGGGGAGGCTTGCGGACTGGGCGCCTGCAGGTATTTGCCAATGACAGCAACGTGGTGAAACTGTTTCTTCATGATTGGAATTAAACCATTAAAATGACATCCCATGCTGGATGAACGCGCGAAATTGCTCCTCAAAACCCTGGTCGACCGCTACCTGGCAGATGGTCAGCCGGTTGGTTCCCGCACCCTGTCGCAGGCCTCGGGGCTGGAGCTGTCGGCCGCCACCATCCGCAACGTCATGGCTGACCTGGAAGGCCTGGGCCTGATCGCCAGCCCGCATACCTCGGCCGGGCGTATTCCCACCAGCCGTGGCCTGCGCCTGTTCGTGGACACCATGCTGACGGTGCAGCCACGCGAGCTGCAAGATATTGCGCCGCAGCTGGCGCTGGCGCCCGAACAGCCCAAGAAAGTGATTGCCAGCGCGGCCAACATGCTGTCCAGCCTGTCGCAATTCGTTGGCGTGGTGATGAGCCCGCGTCGCGGCTCGGTGTTCCGCCATATTGAATTCCTGCGCCTGTCCGAAAAACGCATCCTGGTGATCATCGTCTCGCCCGATGGCGATGTGCAGAACCGCGTGCTGTTCACCGAA
>JAAYCV010000179.1 GCA_012729605.1 Ramlibacter sp.
CAGGGAGGCCGCTACCCGCGGCACAGACAGATGATAGAACTCGACTCGGTTTTCAAGCGTTACCCCGCCCCACACGGGTCTGGCTGGTTTGACGCGGTACACCCCACCTCGCTGCACATCCGCGCGGGTGAAATCTTTGGCCTGATCGGCCATTCCGGCGCTGGCAAATCGACCCTGCTGCGCCTGCTCAACCTGCTGGAGCGGCCGGATGGCGGCTCGGTGCGCATCGGCGAGCAGACCCTGACCACGCTGGATGCGGCCGGCCTGCGCCAGGCGCGCCAGCACATGGGCATGGTGTTCCAGCAATTCAACCTGATGGCCAACCGCACCGTCGCCGGCAACGTGGCCTTTCCGCTGCAGATTGCCGGCTGGAGCAAGGCCGATATCGACAAGCGCGTGGCCGAATGCCTGGAGGTAGTGGACCTGGCGCACCGCGCGCAGCACTACCCGGCGCAGCTGTCCGGCGGCCAGAAGCAGCGTGTCGGCATCGCACGGGCGCTGGCGCCCAACCCCAAGGTGATCCTGGCTGACGAACCGACTTCGGCGCTGGATCCGCAGACCACGCGCGCGGTACTGGACTGCCTGCAATCGATCAACCAGCGCTTTGGCGTGACCATCGTCATCGTCACGCACGAGATGCGCGTGGTGCGCCAGCTGTGCCACCGCGCCGCCGTGATGGACCAGGGCCGCGTGGTCGAGATCGCCGACGTACGCGATGGCGAGTTCCGCATGCAATCGCCGCAGGCACTGGCGCTGCTGGCAGAGGAGGCTTGATCATGGACGATTTCAGCAACAACGAAGAAACCTTCAGCTGGGCTGCCGCCTGGGAGCACCTGGCCGGCATGCAGGATGAAATCATCCAGGCTGCCATCGAAACCGCCATCATGCTCGGCATCGGCCTGACCGCCGCGGTGCTGATCGGCCTGCCGCTGGGCATCCTGCTCTACCTCACCGGCAAGGGCCAGATGTACGAAAACCGCGTGCTCGGCGGCGCGCTGAGCTGGCTGGTCAACCTGGTGCGTTCCTTCCCCTTCATCATCCTGATGGTGGTGCTGAGCGGCTTCACGCGCTGGGTTGCAGGCACCTCGATCGGCCCGCTGGCGGCCGCCGTGCCGCTGTCCTTTGCCGCGATTCCCTACTTTGCGCGCCTGGCCGAGACCTCCCTGCGCGAGATTCCGCGCGGCGTGCTCGAAGCCGCCCAGGCCATGGGCGCGAGCCCGCTGCAGATCATCGTCAAGGTGCTGCTGGTCGAGGCACGCTCCGGCCTGGTTGCCGGCTTCACCATCCTGACGATCAGCTTCCTGAGCTATTCCGCCGTGGCCGGCGTGGTTGGCGGTGGCGGTATCGGTGACCTGGCGATCCGTTACGGCTACCAGCGTTACGACACCGTGGTGCTGGTCGCCATGTCGCTGCTGCTGATCCTGATCGTGCAAGTGATCCAGGTGTCCGGCAACCTGATCGCGGCGCGCCTGGACAAGCGCTGATTCCCATCCCATTTTTTACAGGAAACCAACCCATGAACATCCGTACCCTGCTCAAGGCCTCGCTGGCCACCGCCCTGTTCGCCGCCCTGGGTGGCCATGCCCTGGCCGCTGATCCGGCGAAAAAGGAAATCGTCATTGGCACCACCGTCGGCGACTTTGGTGACCAGGTCAAGGAAAGCATCCGCCCGATCCTGGAAAAGAAGGGCTACAAGGTCAAGCTGGTCGAATTTACCGATTACATCCGCCCTAACCTGGCACTGCAGGAAGGCTCGCTGGACGTCAACGTGTTCCAGCACCAGCCCTATCTGAACCAGTTCCGCGCCCAGCACAAGCTGACGCTGACCTCGGTATTCGTGGTGCCGACCGCGCCGATGAACCTGTACGCCGGCAAGAGCAAGCGCCTGGAAGACGTGAAGAACGGCAGCACCGTGAGCGTGCCGAACGACCCGACCAACCTGGCGCGCGCGCTGGTGGTGCTGCGTGACCTGGGCTGGATCACGCTCAAGCCCGGCATCAAGACCACCACCGCGTCCGAGCGCGACATTGCCAGCAACAAGTACAACATCGTGCTCAAGCCGCTGGAAGCCGCGCAGCTGCCGCGTTCGCGCGCCGATGTGGACTTTGCCATCGTCAACGGCAACTATGCCGTCAGCAGCGGCATGAACCTGAAGGACGGCCTGTTCCAGGAACGCAGCAAGGCCTACCTGAACGTGGGCGTGTTCCAGAACAAGAGCCTGAACACGCAGTGGGCACAGGACGTCATCGCCGCCTACCGTTCGCCCGAGTTCAAGGCCTACGCGCTGAAGCGCTTCCCCGGCTACAACTACCCGGCAGGCTGGGTCAAGTAAGTCCAACCCCATCCCGAAACACAAGAAACTGAAGGAGACACCATGACACTGCGAGATTTGCTCAAGGCCAGCGTGACCGCTACCCTGCTGGTCGCACTGGGCCAGCCGGCCCTGGCCGCTGATCCGGCGAAAAAGGAAATCGTCATCGGCACCACCGTGGGTGATTACGGCGACCAGGTGAAAGAAGGTATCCGCCCGATCCTGGAAAAGAAGGGCTACAAGGTCAAGCTGGTCGAATTTACCGACTACGTGCGCCCGAACCTGGCGCTGCAGGAAGGTGCGCTGGATGTCAACGTGTTCCAGCACCACCCCTACCTGAGCAAGTTCCGCGCCCAGCACAAGTTGACGCTGACCTCGGTATTCCACGTCCCGACTGCGCCCATGAACCTGTACGCAGGCAGGAGCAAGCAGCTGCAAGACGTCAAGTCTGGCAGCATCGTGAGCGTACCGAACGATCCGACCAACCTGGCGCGCGCCCTGGTGCTGCTGCGCGATCTGGGTTGGGTGACGCTCAAGCCGGGCATCAACCCCGTCACGGCTTCCGAGCGCGACATTGCCAGCAACAAGCACAACATCGTGTTCAAGCCACTGGAGGCAGCCCAGCTGCCACGCTCCCGCTCCGATGTCGACTTTGCGATTGTCAATGGCAACTACGCGGTCAGCAGCGGCATGAAGCTCAGTGACAGCCTGTTCCAGGAAAAGAGCAAGGCCTATGTCAATATCGGCGCGATCCGCAATGACAATCTGGACACGCAGTGGGCCAAGGACGTGATTGCCGCCTACCGCTCCCCCGAGTTCAAGGCCTACGCGCTGAAGCGCTTCCCTGGCTACAACTACCCCCCGGGCTGGAACAACAAGTAAGCTGTACCCCCACAACGCAACATGCCACCCTTGGGTGGCATGTCTGTTTCTGCGG
>JAAYCV010000180.1 GCA_012729605.1 Ramlibacter sp.
GCATGACCATTTCCTTGTCGGCCGGCAGCTCGATGGAACCGGTCACGTCCGTGGTACGGAAGTAGAACTGGGGACGGTAGTTGTTGAAGAACGGCGTGTGACGGCCACCTTCGTCCTTGGACAGCACATACACCTCGGCGGTGAACTCGGTGTGCGGCTTGATGGAACCCGGCTTGCACAGCACCTGGCCGCGCTCGACGTCTTCACGCTTGGTGCCGCGCAGCAGGATACCGACGTTGTCGCCAGCCTGACCCTGGTCCAGCAGCTTGCGGAACATTTCCACGCCCGTGCAGGTCGTCTTCTGGGTGTCCTTGATACCCACGATCTCGATTTCCTCGCCGACCTTGATGATGCCGCGCTCGACGCGACCGGTCACCACGGTACCACGACCAGAGATGGAGAACACGTCTTCCACCGGCATCAGGAACGTACCGTCCACGGCGCGCTCGGGCGTCGGGATGTAGCTGTCCAGGGCTTCAGCCAGTTTCATGATTGCGCCTTCGCCCAGATCGCCGGTGTCACCTTCCAGTGCCAGCTTGGCGGAGCCCTTCACGATCGGGGTGTCGTCACCCGGGAAGTCGTACTTGCTCAGCAGCTCGCGCACTTCCATTTCGACCAGTTCCAGCAGCTCTTCGTCGTCCACCATGTCGCACTTGTTCAGGAACACGATGATGTAGGGCACGCCAACCTGGCGGGACAGCAGGATGTGCTCGCGTGTCTGGGGCATCGGGCCGTCAGCAGCGGAACAGACCAGGATAGCGCCGTCCATCTGGGCAGCACCGGTAATCATGTTCTTCACATAGTCCGCGTGACCGGGGCAGTCCACGTGGGCGTAGTGACGGTTTTCGGTCTCGTACTCGACGTGGGAGGTGTTGATGGTGATGCCGCGGGCCTTTTCTTCGGGCGCGTTATCGATCTGGCTGTAGTCGCGGGCGTCGCCGCCGAACTTCTTGGCCAGCACGGTAGCGATCGCTGCCGTCAGGGTGGTCTTGCCGTGGTCCACGTGACCGATGGTGCCTACGTTGACGTGCGGCTTGCTCCGTTCAAACTTTTCTTTTGCCATTTTTCGACTCCGAAAAACAATGAATGATTGATTGAAAAAGACACCACCCGGCAGATGCCGGGAGGATGAATGGTGCCCATGGGCAGGATCGAACTGCCGACCTCTCCCTTACCAAGGGAGTGCTCTACCACTGAGCCACATGGGCAATTATTCCACACGAGAGACCAAGCACACGCAACACTGGAGCGGGAGACGGGAATCGAACCCGCGTCATTAGCTTGGAAGGCTAAGGTTCTACCATTGAACTACTCCCGCGCACTTGATGGCGTCAGGAGCCAACCCTCAAGCTACGGCAGTGCCGCCACTCAGTATTTGAAGCTTTTGGTGGAGAGGGCTGGATTCGAACCAGCGTACTCGCAAGAGGGCAGATTTACAGTCTGCTGCCATTAACCACTCGGCCACCTCTCCACAGCAAGTCTTGAATTATGCCATGCTTTTTGGCTTTTTTCCAGTCTCCTGAAATTTTTTGATAAAACAAAAAAGAATCAGGAAAACAGCTCCGCCAGGGCCAGGCCCGGCTCCGGCTGTCGCATGAACGCTTCCCCGATCAGGAAGGCGTGCACACCGGAAGTGCGCATTGTAACCACATCTTCGCGTGTCAGGATGCCGCTCTCGGTCACGATCAGCTGGTTTTCCGGCAAATCGGACAACATGTCGAGGGTCGTCTGCAGGCTGACCTCAAAGGTGCGCAGATTGCGGTTGTTGATGCCGAGCAGCAGGGACTCGGGCTTGCGGACCTTGGCAAGCAGCTTCAGCGCGCGCTCCATTTCGCTGCGGTCGTGCACTTCGACCAGCACCGACATGCCCAGGGCCTGGGCGATGCCCGCCATCTCCTGCAGCTGCGCATCATCAAGGCTAGCGACGATCAGCAGCACGCAATCGGCACCCATGCTGCGCGATTCGTAGATCTGGTAGGGATCGACCATGAAGTCCTTGCGCAGCACCGGCAGGTCACAGCTGGCACGCGCCTGCTTGAGATAGTCCGGGCTGCCCTGGAAGAACTGGCGATCGGTCAGCACCGACAGGCAGGCAGCGGACAGCTTGCCATCGCCTTCGGCGTAGCTCTGGGCGATATCGGCCGGCATGAAGTCCGGGCGGATCACGCCTTTCGACGGGCTGGCCTTCTTGATCTCGGCAATAACGGCCGGCTGTCCGGCAGCGATCTTCGCGCGCATGGCACCGTCAAAATCGCGAGTCAGGATGCGGCTTTCGGCATCGGCACGCATGGCTGCCAGCGGCATCTTGCGCTGCGCCGCAGCCACTTCTTCGTGCTTGACGGCGTTGATCTTTTCCAGAATGTCTGTCATGTCTTGTCCTTGGGTTCCAGGTCGGGCGCGGGTTGCTTGAGCACCTTGACGATGACGCGGTGCATCACCAGCCCCACCACCACGAACAGCAGCGAGATGCCGATGGCAATCCAGGCGCCTTCATCCTGGAACATGTTTATGCGCTCTTGAGTTGTTGCGACACGCGCACGAATTCGTCCAGCTTGGCACGGGCGGCACCGGAGTCGACGGTCTGGCGTGCCAGGTCGACACCGGCCTGGATCGAATCGACCACGTTGGCGGTGTAGAGCGCGACGCCAGCGTTGAGCAGCACAATGTCACGCGCTGCGCCCTGCTCGCGACCATCCAGCACCGACAGCAGCACTTCACGCGATTCGGCCGGATCATTCACGGCCAGCGCGCGCTTGCTGCGCATGGTCAGGCCGTAGTCTTCCGGGTGCAGCTCGTATTCGAGGATCTCGCCGTTCTTCAGCTCGCCGACCAGCGTGGCAGCGCCCAGGCTGCATTCGTCCAGGCTGTCCTGGCCATAGACCACCATGGCGTGCTCGGCACCCATGTCCTTGAGCACGCGCACCAGGATGCCGACCAGGTCCTGGTGGAACACGCCGAGCAGGATGTTGGGCGCGCCGGCCGGGTTGGTCAGCGGGCCCAGGATGTTGAAGATGCTCTTGACGCCGAGTTCGCGGCGCACCGGTGCCACGTTCTTCATCGCCGGGTGGTAGTTGGGTGCGTACATGAAGCCGATGCCGCACTGTGCCACGCACTGCGCCACTGCGGTGGGCGACAGGTCGATGCAGGCACCGAGCTGTTCGACCGCATCGGCGCTGCCCGACTTGCTGCTGACGCCACGGCCACCGTGCTTGCTGACGCGGCCGCCGGCTGCGGCAATCACGAACATGGCGCAGGTGGAGATGTTGAAGGTGTTGGAGCCGTCGCCGCCCGTACCGACGATATCGACCAGATGGGTCTTGTCGGCGATCTCGACCTTGGTGGCAAAGTCCCGCATTACCTGGGCGGCAGCGGTGATTTCGTCCACGGTTTCCTTCTTCACGCGCAGGCCGGTGATCAGCGCGGCCATCATCACGGGCGAGACCTCGCCGGTCATGATCTGGCGCATCAGGTCAACCATTTCATCGTAGAAGATTTCGCGGTGCTCGATAGTGCGCTGCAGCGCTTCCTTGGGGGTGATTTTCATCGTGGTGCTTGTCATGGGGTGTTTCCGGTGAATCGTTGCAGCTCAGAGTTCGAGAAAGTTGCGCAGCATGGCA
Source organism: Ramlibacter sp. (assembly GCA_012729605.1). Classification (GTDB taxonomy): domain Bacteria; phylum Pseudomonadota; class Gammaproteobacteria; order Burkholderiales; family Burkholderiaceae_C; genus Brachymonas; species Brachymonas wangyanguii. The sequence continues at coordinate 3,618 of JAAYCV010000180.1, forward strand.
TGGCCGTGCTCGGTCAGGATGCTTTCCGGGTGAAATTGCACGCCCTCGATGTCGAGCGTCTGGTGGCGCACGCCCATGATCTCGCCGTCATCGGTCCAGGCCGTCACCACCAGCTCCGGCGGCAATGTGGCGCGCTCGATCGCCAGCGAGTGGTAGCGGTTGACGATGAACTGGCGCGGCAGCTGGCGGAACACGCCTTCCTGCGTGGTGGTGATCATGCTGGTCTTGCCGTGCATTTGCACCTGGGCGCGCACGATGTTGCCACCAAAAGCCTGGCCGATGGCCTGGTGCCCCAGGCAGACGCCGAGGATCGGCAGCTTGCCGGCAAAGTGCCGGATCGCGGCGACCGAAACACCGGCTTCGTTGGGCGAGCAGGGGCCGGGCGAAATGCACAGGCGCTCGAAACCGCCGTCTCGGAACAGCTGGTCCAGCTGATCGAGCGTGATTTCGTCGTTGCGATGCGTGATGACTTCGGCACCGAGTTCGCCAAAGTACTGCACGATGTTGTAGGTGAAGCTGTCGTAGTTGTCCACCATCAGGACACGGATCTTGCTCATTGCAGGCCCTCCTCCACCAGTTCTGCGGCACGCAGCAGGGCGCGTGCCTTGTGTTCGGTTTCGCGCCATTCCATCTCGGGAATGCTGTCTGCCACCACGCCGGCAGCCGACTGCACATACAACATGCCGTCCTTGACGATGCCGGTACGGATCGCAATGGCGACGTCCATGTCACCGGCATAGCTCAGGTAGCCACAGGCACCGCCGTAGATGCCGCGCTTGACCGGCTCCAGCTGGTCGATCAGTTCCATGGCGTGAATCTTGGGCGCTCCGGTGAGCGTGCCCGCCGGGAACGTGGCACGCAGCACGTCCATATTGCTCATGCCGTCCAGCAGCGTGCCCTGTACGTTGCTGACGATGTGCATCACGTGGCTGTAGCGCTCAATGGCGAAGGCTTCGGTCACCTTGACCGAGCCGGTTTCAGCGATGCGGCC
>JAAYCV010000181.1 GCA_012729605.1 Ramlibacter sp.
ACGCCCTGTGTGCCTATGTCTACCCGACGGCCATCCGCGCTACCGGTACCGCCATGGCGCTGGCCGTGGGCCGTGGCGGCGGCATCGTGAGTGCCTTTATCGGCGCCGCCGTGATCACCGCTGCCGGCGCCAATGGCTTCCTGACGCTGCTGGCTGTCGGCATGTTCGGCTCGGCCTTCGCGCTGATGCTGATCAAGCGCCACATCCCGCCGGTCAGTGGCCGCATCACCAAGGTCTGAGCCTGCTCCATAACCCGGCCTCACGCAGGTCGGGACATGGCCAGGTAGCCGGATCCCAGGGCCTGTCTGCTTGCAGACAGGCCTTTTTCGTGGACGCTGGGCTGGGGGGATGCAGGCAGGAGCGCTTTGTGCGTCTCTGGCGCGCCCAGACGTCCGCTAACGCCGCACCAGGGCGTCGGCATACTGTCCCCACCATCCTGTGGATCAAGGCTGCAGGCAGCCTCCAGACAGCAGAGCAGCATAGATCCCTTGGCTCACGCCCTGTTGATCGGGCAAATCACGATCTGATCAGCAGCCCTGCAGCCTCCCATCATGCGTAGCCTTGACGTGCAGACTTGCTGGTCTTGCTGCCTTGCTGGCCCCGCCGTCGCACCCTGCCCGCCATACCGCAGTTCGCTGCCACACGCACGGCAACAACGCTCCCCCGCTCCACCACACGACCTGCCGCAGCAGCACACAGACACCACAGCCCACACACAAAGGGCTCCCCAGGCAGATGCCGGGGGAGCCCAAAAAAGAACGACCCGCCAACCGGCAAGGCCGGCGGGCGGGTCGATCAGGCTTGGCTAGCGCTGGATCAGCGCTCGTCGAAGCTCAGGACCACGTTCGGGCTGGTGGCGCGCGCCTGGCAGCTCAGGACATAGCCCTGTGCCACTTCGTCGGCTTCCAGAGTGAAGTTCTTGTCCATCACGGTGTCGCCAGACACCACCTTGCAGCGGCAGGTGCAGCAGACACCGGCCTTGCAGGAGAACGGCAGATCCAGACCGGCATCCAGTGCGGCGTCCAGCAGGTGGTCGTCCGAGCTCACCGGGATCTCGTACTCCTTGCCGTCCAGCACCACGGTCATCATCTTGTCCTTGGCCGCAGCGATCTTGGCATCGGCCGCATCGGAGTCAGCCTGCACCTTGGCCGCCTGGGCCGGAGAGGTGGCGAAGCGCTCGCTGTAGACGCGGCTTTCGGGCACACCGGCAGCCACCAGGGCCGCAGCGGTAGCGTCGATCATCGCCTCGGGACCACAGATGAACACCTCGTCCATGCTCTTGGCCGGCAGCAGCGTGTCGATCAGGGCCTGCACCTTCTCGGCGTCAATGCGGCCTTGCAGCAGGTCCACTTCCTGCGCCTGACGCGACAGGATGTGGATCATGGTGAAGCGGCCGGCGTAACGGTCCTTCAGATCCTGCAGGGCTTCGTTGAACATCACGCTGGACATGCGGCGGTTGCCGTACACGAGGGTGAACTTGGACTCGGGCTGTTCTTCCAGCGTGGTCGCCGCGATCGACAGGATCGGGGTGATGCCGGAGCCAGCCGCAAAACCGACGCGGTGCAGGGCACGGGCCTTCTTGACCGTGAAACGGCCTTCGGGCGGCATCACCGACAGGGTCTGGCCGGGCTTGACGTTCTCGGCGGCCCAGTTGGAGAACAGGCCGTCGATCACCGGGCGGATGCCGATCTCGATCTCGCCGTTGTTGGTGAAGCGGCTGCGCGAGCTGCTGATCGAGTAGTTGCGGCGCACATCCTGGCCATCGATGGTGGCGCGCACGGTCAGGAACTGACCGGGTTCGAACTGGAAGTCAGCGCGCTGGCTTTGCGGAATCTCGAAAGCGATGGCTACAGAGCCAGCCGCTTCCGGATTGACGCGCTTGACCTTCAGGTCATGAAAACGAGGAATGGACATGAAAGTCTCCCAATCTCTTTTTAATAGGGCTTGAAATAGTCGAAAGGCTCCTGGCAGTCCAGGCACTTGTAAAGGGCCTTGCAGGCAGTGGAGCCGAAGTGCGAGGATTCCGTCGTATTGCTGGAACCACACTTCGGGCAGGGCACCACCTCGGGCCTGCTGGCCTGGTGCACAAAGCGCAGCACGCTCTCCCCTGACAACGGCTGGCTGGCGCAACGGTTCTGCGGCGGCGCAATGCCGTAGGCCCGCAGTTTCTCGTGCGCTTCATCCGTCATCCAGTCGGTCGTCCAGGCCGGTGCCAGCTGGGTGACGACGCGGCCCTGCAGGCCGGCGGCCTGCAGCGTGGCGCTGACGTCATCCTCGATCTGGCCCATCGCCGGGCAGCCGCTGTAGGTAGGCGTGATCACCACTTCCAACCCCTCTTCCCCCATGCGGATATCGCGCAGGATGCCAAGCTCCCGCAGCGATACCACGGGGATTTCGGGGTCAGCCAACTGTTCCAGGGCGGCCCAAGCCGCCTGGACAGTGTCCTGATCGAACTGCGTACTCATGGCCTTACCAGCTGGCGCCCGGGTGGGCGCGTGCCAGACCCTGCATTTCGCTCAGCAGGAAGCCCAGATGTTCGGAGTGCACACCTTCCTTGCCCTGGGTGATGTAGCCACCCGGGAAGGCCGGACGCGTCAGCGTGGCCTGTGCCAGGGCGTCATTCACCAGCTCGTCCCACTGCGGGCGCAGCACGGCCATGTCGACACCGACGCCAGCTGCCAGGGCAGCCTGTTCCATCGCGGAGTTCTTCCAGAATTCCTCGGTGTAGG
>JAAYCV010000182.1 GCA_012729605.1 Ramlibacter sp.
AGTTCGAACGCGGGCACCAGCGCCTGCGGGTTGGTGGCGCGGTAGCTGTCGCTGCGATGCTGGCCGCCATCCTTCACCAGATGCACCGGCACGGTGGTCCACGCCATGCCCTTCAGGTTCAGGGCAATGCGGACGCGGTAGGCCGCCGAGCTGCGGTAGTAGGTGTAGAGCTTGCTCATGCGGGCGTGGCTCAGTGGGCAGCGCTGCCGTCGTGCATCCAGCGGGCATGCTCGGGCGCACGGCGGGTTTCGGCCCACTCGTTCAGCATGTCCCACTTCACCTCGTCCAGCATCTTGTACATCTCGGGCGTACCGGTGTCGGCTGCCAGTTCGATGCGGTGGCCGTTGGGATCGAAGAAGTAGATCGACTTGAAGATGGTGTGTTCGGTCGGGCCCAGTACCTCGATGCCGGCGGCTTCCAGGCGCTCCTTGGTCTTGACCAGGGTGTCAAGGGAATCGACCTTCAGCGCCAGGTGCTGTACCCAGGCCGGGGTGTTTTCGTCACGGCCCATCTCGGGGCGTGTCGGCAGCTCGAAGAAGGCCAGGATGTTGCCATTGCCGGCGTCCAGGAACACGTGCATGTACGGATCCGGGGCCTTGGTGGAGGGGACTTCGTTCTCGGCGATGGCGAGCACGAATTTCATGTCGAGGTGCTTGCCGTACCACTCGACGGTTTCCTTGGCGTCCTTGCAGCGGTAGGCTACGTGGTGGATATGCTGGATCAGGCTCATGGGGAGCTCCTTGTGAAATCGGATGAAAAAAGTGGGTGGAGCCCGGCGTGCATGCCCTTGTCTCCTGGAATGGAGGCCATCTGTGCGGCCCTGGGTGTATTGGACGCGAGACTGATTTATCATGCAAACAGTATTTATTCATCCATTTATCAGATTTTCCAATGAATGTTTCCCTGCGGCAGTTGCGCGCCTTTGTCGCCGTGGCGCGCTATGGCAGCTTCACGCTGGCGGCTGACAGCCTCTACATCACGCAATCGGCACTCAGCGGCCTGATGCGGGATCTGGAACGGGCGCTGCAGGTGCGGCTGGTTGATCGCAGCACGCGCCGCATCCGCCTCACCGATGTCGGCAGCCAGCTGTTCCCGCTGGTGCAGAAGATCCTGGACGACCTGGATACGGTGATGGCTGAAGTCGGCAAGCTCAAGGATCTGGAGCGCGGCCTGGTGCGCGTGGCCGTGCCGCAGTTGCTGGCCAGCACCTGGCTGCCGCCGATGCTGGCCGGTTTCCGGCAGCAGCATCCGCAGATCGAGTTGCGCCTGCTGGACAGTACGGTGGAGACGGTGGTGTCGCGCGTGTTTGCCGGTGAGGTCGATTTCGGCATCGGCCCAGAACGCGAGCCCAATTCGGACATCGAGGCGACGCTGCTGTTCGAGGTGCCGTTTCTGGCGGCGCTGCCGGCCGGACATGCGCTGGCGGCACGCGCCAAACTGCGCTGGGAAGACCTGATCGCCGAAGAGCTGATCACGCTGCAGGGCCAGTTCACCGAGCGGCTGTCGCAGGACCTGGGCGCTACCTGGCGCGGCCTGGGGCTGAAGCCGGCGCACGAGGTCAGCTTCATGGCGACGGCGCTGAAAATGGTGGCAGCCGGCCTTGGTGTCACGGTCTGCCTGCCGTATGCAGCCGAGTTGGTCGAGCAGCAAGGGCTGAAACTGCGGCCGCTGCAGGAGCCGGTGATCCGGCGCGGCGTGTATCTGTTCACGCGCAAGGGGCGCACGCTGTCGCCGGCAGCCGAGGCCATGCTGGCGCACCTGCGCGAGGCGATCGCGCAGCAGATGGCGCAGCTGCAGCAGCGCGGCTGGCTCTGAGCGGTGGCGACACCTACAATGCAGGATTCCGCAAGCAGGCCCGCCAGCGCCTGAGACTTGCCACACACCAGGATTTTCCAGACCGATGACGACCGTGACTGCCATCGCCGAGCTACCCGGCCACACGCCCATGATGGCGCAGTATTTTTCGATGAAAGTGGACTTCCCGACCACGCTGCTGTTCTACCGCATGGGGGATTTCTACGAGCTGTTCTACGACGACGCGATCAAGGCCGCGCGCCTGCTCGGCATCACGCTGACGAATCGCGGCCAGTCGGCTGGGCAGCCGATTCCGATGGCTGGCGTGCCGGTGCATGCGCTGGACAACTACCTGGCCAAGCTGATCCAGATGGGCGAATCGGTAGCGATTGGCGAGCAGGTCGGCGAGGTTGGTGCGGCCAAGGGGCCGGTAGAGCGCAAGGTGGTGCGCGTGGTGACGCCGGGCACGCTGACCGAATCCGAGCTGCTGGGCGACAAGACCGAAGCCGTGCTGCTGGCGCTGCAGGTGCCGGCGCGCATCAGCCGCAACCGCAGCATCGGCCTGGCCTGGATGAGTCTGACGCAGGGCCGCATGAGCCTGGCCGAATGCACGCCGGACGAGCTGCCGCAGTGGATCAGCCGCATCCAGCCGGTGGAAGTGCTGTACAGCGCCGATGCCAGCGAGGCGTTGCAACAGCAGCTGGCGCAATGGCAGCAGCACGGTGCCATGCAGCGCTTCATCGTCACCGAGCGTCCGGCGTTTACCTTTGACAGCGGTCTGGGCCTGCGCAAGCTGACCGAGCAGCTGCAATCGCCCAACCTGAACGCCTGGCAGGCCGACGAGGTGGTGCAGGCGCATGCCGCTGCCGCCGCACTGCTGGCCTACGCCGAACACACCCAGGGTCGCGTCATGACGCATCTGCACCATCTGCAGGTGCAGCGCGATGACAGCCTGGTGCAGCTGCCGCTGACGACGCAGCGCAACCTGGAGCTGACACTCACCCTGCGTGGCGAGCCGAGCCCGACGCTGTTCAGCCTGCTCGACAGCTGCCAGTGCGGCATGGGCAGCCGCGCACTGCGTGGCTGGATGCTGCAGCAGCAGCGTGATCGCCAGCAGGCCCAGCAGCGGCTCGATGCCATCGCGCTGTTGCGCGAGCAGGGCCTGCGTGACCTGCGCGCCGCCCTGCACGGGACCAGCGACGTGGAGCGCATCAGCGCGCGGCTGGCGCTACGCCAGAGCCGCCCGCGTGAGCTGGCCGGCCTGTTACGCACGCTGGACCAGGCGCAGGGCCTGCGTACGCAGCTGTTGCGCGTACTGGACGCCGTGAGCGCTCAGCCGGTGCTGTTGCAGCAGGTTGCCGACCAGCTGCAACCGCCCGCAGGCGTACTCGATCGCCTGCAGCAGGCGATCCAGCCTGAGCCGGCGGTGAATATCCGTGACGGCGGCGTTATCGCCGAAGGCTACGACGCCGAGCTGGACGAGCTGCGTGGCATCCAGACGCGCAGCGCCGAATATCTGCTGGCGATGGAGCAGCGCGAGCGCGAGCGTACCGGCATCAGCAATCTGCGCGTGCAGTACAACCGCGTGCACGGCTTTTATATCGAAGTCACCAGTAGCCAGCTCGACAAGGTGCCGGACGATTACCAGCGCCGCCAGACCATGAAAAACGCCGAGCGCTTCATCACACCGGAACTGAAGGCCTTCGAGGACAAGGCGCTGTCGGCGCAGGACCGGGCGCTGGCGCGCGAGAAGTGGCTGTACGAGCAGCTGCTGGAGCAGTTGCAGCCGCAGATCGCCGACCTGCAACAGCTGGCGGGTGCACTCGCCACGCTGGATGCCGTGTGCGCGATGGCCGAGCGCAGTCTGGCGCTGGACTGGTGCGCACCGGTGTTTGCCGTCGAGCCCTGCATCGAGATCGAAGCCGGACGCCACCCGGTGGTGCAATCGCGCCTGATGGAAACCACCGGCGCCGGCTTTATCGCCAACGACACGCGCCTATCGCCCAAGCAGCGCATGCAGATCATCACCGGCCCCAATATGGGCGGCAAGTCCACCTATATGCGCCAGGTGGCGCTGATCGTGCTGCTGGCCGGCATGGGCAGCTACGTGCCGGCGTCCAGCGCGCGCATCGGCCCGATCGATGCCATCCTCACCCGTATCGGCGCGGCCGATGACCTGGCCAACGCGCAATCCACCTTCATGCTGGAAATGACCGAGGCGGCGCAGATCCTGCACGGCGCCACGCCCAACAGCCTGGTGCTGATGGACGAGATTGGCCGCGGCACCAGCACTTTTGACGGCCTGGCGCTGGCCGGCGGTATTGCCAGCCAGCTGCATGACAAGACGCAGGCGCTGACCCTGTTCGCCACCCACTATTTCGAGCTGACCGAATTCCCGCGCGAGCACCATGCGGCGGTCAACGTGCACGTCAGCGCCACTGAATCGGGCCAGGACATCGTGTTCCTGCATGCGATCCAGCCTGGCCCGGCGAGCCGCAGCTATGGCATCCAGGTGGCGAAGCTGGCCGGCATGCCGGCAGCGGTGATCCACCATGCGCGCCATGTGTTGCAGCAGCTGGAATCGCAACAGCAGGAGCAGCAGCACCAGATTGACCTGTTCACGGCACCGCCCGAACTGCTGGTGGCAGAGGCCAGCCGTGAGCCGGCCGAGGTCGAGCTGGCGCTGCGCGAGCTCGATCCCGATGCGATGAGCCCGCGCGAGGCGCTGCAGGCGCTCTATGCGCTGAAAGAGCTGCAGGACAAGGCCGGGGCATGAGCATGCAGACGCGATTCATCCTGCTCAACACCAGCCATGCCGGCAACGTCGGCGCCGTGGCGCGTGCCATGAAGGTGATGGGTTTTGACGACCTGGTGCTGGTGCAGCCGCGCTGGCCCGACGTGCTGACGCGCATCGAGGCGCTGGAGCGTGCCAGCGGTGCTGACGATGTGTTGCGTCAGGCGCGCATCGTGCAGAGCTGGCAAGAGGCCGTGGACGGCATCGAGCACCTGTGCGCCACCGCCATGACACCGCGTGATTTTGGCCCGCCCACGGTGGAGCCGCGTACGCACTTTGCCGATCTGGTACGCCAGCAGCAGGGCAGTGCCGAACAGCCGCCGCTGCGCAGCCTGGGGCTGGTGTTTGGCAGTGAGCGCTACGGCATGTTCAACGAGGAGGTCTACCGCTGCCACGCCTGCCTCAGCATCCCCACCAGTCCCGATTACGGCTCGCTCAACCTGGCCTCGGCGGCGCAGGTGCTGGCCTACGAATGGCGCCAGGCACTTGGCGGCTTTGCCGTGACCGAGGCACCGTCGGTCAGTGAGGCGCGCCGTGCCGATGCAGGCCAGATCGAAGGCATGCTGGCACACTGGCAGCAGATGCTGACCGAGATCGGCTATCTCGATCCGGCCGCGCCCAAGAAGCTGATGCCGCGCCTGCAGCAGCTGTTCCACCGCGCCGGCCTGCACGATGAGGAGATCCATATCCTGCGCGGCATTGCACGCAAGATGCAGCAGCGGCTGCAAGATCGCAAGCCCTGACGCCGATCAGTTTACTGGCTGGTTGTACACTGCAGACATGTTTGCACGCATCAAGTCCGATATCGATTGCATCCTGGAGCGCGACCCGGCGGCGCGCAGCCAGTGGGATGTGCTGTTCTCCTACCCCGGTTTCCACGCGGTGCAGCTGCACCGTCTGGCGAATGTCTGCTGGAAGAAGAACTGGACCTGGCTGGCACGCTGGATCTCGCACTGGGGGCGTTTTCTCACCGGTATCGAGATCCACCCGGCAGCCCAACTCGGCGAGCGCGTCTTCATCGACCACGGCATGGGCGTGGTGATCGGCGAAACCGCCGAAATCGGCGATGACTGCACCATCTACCACGGCGTCACGCTCGGCGGCACTTCGCTCTACAAGGGCACCAAGCGTCACCCGACGCTGGGCAAGGGCGTGGTCGTGGGGGCGGGAGCCAAGGTGCTGGGCGGCTTTACCGTCGGCGATGGCGCCAAGGTCGGTAGCAATGCCGTCGTCACCAAGCCGGTCCCGGCTGGTGCCACGGCGGTCGGCAACCCTGCGCGCATCATCCATCCCGATGACGGCAAGCCCAAGACCAGTTCCGGCCGTTTCAGCGCCTATGGCGTCACGCAAAAAGACGATCCGTTCAGCCTCGCCATGCGTGGCCTGGTCGACAATGCCGCCGGCCAGGACCAGCAGATCGAGCTGCTGTGGCAGGCCGTGGCCAAGCTGGCCGAGCAATTGCCCTGCGCCGAGGCCATGCCCAAGGAGGCTCCGCGCCACGAAGGTCTCACGCCCGAAGAGCTGAGCAAGCTGATCGACGACGAAATGTGACGGTCAACGCCTGTCGCGCCTCAGCCGCGCGGCAGGTAGTCCAGCAAGGTGTGGTAGCCCTGGATACGGGTATCACCAGCCCAGCGCAGCACATAGGTCTGTTGCTCGGTTTCCGGCAATTGCGGATGGCTGGCTGTCACGCGCAGGTAGTAGGTGCCGGCGCCGATCCGCGGCAGCACGGCCTCATGTGTCTGGCCCTGGATGAGCTCCCCCACGGGCGAGCGCAGTGCCGCATCGTGGAACAGCTGGGCGCTGACCTGAGACGGTACTTCCCGGATCTGCTGTTCTTGGGGTTGCTTGAACAGCACGCGGCTCCAGCGCAGCACGGGCTGGAAATCCGGACCTTCCTGGTAGACCGAGGCCTGGTCCAGCAGGCTGGGAGCGGCTATGACCTGCAGGCGTGTGAAGGCGTCCCGGCCTTCCAGGCCATGCGCATCCACGGCGCGCACACGCAGATACCAGAGGCCTTCGCCGAGCACGTTCATGTCCATGGCCGGGCCGGCCAGCAGTTCGCTGCGCTGGGTGGTCACGTGCTGCGCATCGCGCGACACGATCACGCGGTAGGCGCGCGCTTCCGGCTGTTCCGGAAAAGTCCAGGTGGCATCCGGCATGAACAGTGGTGCCTGCTGTGCTGCCAGATCTGGTGCGGGCAGCAGCGGGATTGCCTGCATGATGCCCTGGTTCGGGTCTACCACCACGCCTTCCCCGGCATGGACGAGGATTTCCGTGTCTTTCCAGGTGTTCTCGTTGTTGATGATGCCTTCCAGCACCTCGGCACGATCGGCGCGTACATACGGGTCGGCACTGGCAACACGGAAGCGGGTGCCGCGCACGCCAATCATCGAGGTAGCGGTTTCCACTTCCAGCGGCTTGGCGCGCGGAGATACTTTTTGCACGGCGGCTTCAAGCGCACCCTGGGCCAGACGCAGCTTGCTGGCAAACCAGTTCACGGTCTGGCCGGAATCATTGCGCACGGGATAATGGCGGTTTTCCACGATGTCCGCCACCGAATGCGGCATCAGCTGCACGCGGGAGCCGTCACTCAGCTCCAGCATGGCCGAGCTGTTGGCCAGCGTCTGGATACGCGCGTTTTCTCCCAGCCGTACGCCCGCCTGGATCGACTGCCCGCCCACCTGAACATGGCCTACCGTCGTGATCACATGCGCCCTGGCTGGCGTGAAGTTCAGCAGTTGCAGTGGCAGACGCACGGTGGTGCCCACGGGCGGCAGCTTGCCGCCGTCCGGCAACTTGTTGTAGAGCGCCACCTGCTCCCACTGGCTGGCCGCGATGCCCAGCCGCTTGCTGATGCTCTGGATCGTGTCACCACGCTGTACCACGTGGCTGGGCACCGGCATGCTGGCCTGCGCCAGGGCCGGGCCGGCAGCCAGCAGGGCCAGACAGAACCCGATACTTCCAGCCACGCCAGACAGTCGGGGCAGGGAGGCGGGCCGTAGCCGGCGGGAGCGGCTGGCGCTGGCAGAAGATCGGGAGACGTGGATCATGGTGGTAGCGTCAGTCTGGAGGTGAATCGGATCACAGGCGAAGGCCGGTGGCTGCCAGGTGGATTATTCCTGGTCAGCCTCTGGCTCTCCGGGGGCTGCGTCAGGCTCAACTGCGGTCGTCATTTGGGCCTTCAGCAGTTGGAAAAGTTCCCGGTAGGCACGTGCCTGGCGCGGTGCGGCGCCGGCAGGCTGCTTCGCCGCCGCTTCGGCGTCCTTGCGCGCCTGGCGCACCAGCGCGCGTAGCTGCTGGATATCGGTATCCGGATACTGTAGCAGCCATTCGGACAAGGCGGCATCGTGCCTACCCGCATCCAGCAGGCGATCACGCCAGTGCTCGGCCTGGTGCAGCAGCGCGATTTCGCTGGCGCTGCCTTCACGCTGTACCTGCAGGGCTGCGCGGATGGCGGCGACATCTTCCTCGTCCAGTTGGCGCATCAGCTTGCCGATGTACTGCATCTGTCGGCGTCCGCCCTCGAAATTGGTAATGCGCTTGTATTCTTTCAGTGCTTCCAGCAGGCGATCCGGCAGCTCCAGCGGGTTCAGCAGGCCGGCGCGCAGATTGAGCAGCTCCTGGCCGAGCTGCTGCAGAGCCTCGCTCTCGCGCTTCAGGTCGGTCTTGCTGGTATCGGTATCGCCCTTGGCCTGGCGTTTGAGCTCCAGGTCCATCTCGCTGCCTTCGGCAACGAACTGGCCGCGGACGTAATAGCCGCGTTTGGGTTTGCGTGACATGAGTGGTTATCCGGTAAGCATGGCAATAGGCCAGTATGATACTTCCCCATATGAAAACCAAAGCCAAAGCGCCCCGTCTTTCTGCCGCAGCCGATCAGCCCCTGAGCGGTTTTGCCTATAGCCGATCCCATTTCGAGGAGCTGGTCGACCTCGCCATCGCCCATGCGAAAAAACTCGGCGCCACCGATGTCGATGCCGAAGCCTCCGAAGGCAGTGGCCTGTCGGTCTCGGTGCGCCGTGGCGAGCTGGAAAACGTCGAGCGCAACCGCGACAAGTCGCTCGGCGTCACGGTCTATCTGGGCCAGCAGCGCGGCAATGCCAGCACCTCGGACTTTTCGCGCAAGGCGATCGAGCAGACGGTGCAGGCCGCCTACGATGTGGCGCGTTACACGGCGCAGGATCCGGCTGCCGGCCTGCCCGACGAGCAGGATGTGGAGACCGAGATGCGTGATCTCGACCTGTTCCACCCCTGGAGCATCGATTCCGACGCTGCCGCCAAACTGGCACTGGCCTGTGAAGAGGCGGCCTTTGCCTGTGATCCGCAGATCAGCAACAGCGAGGGCGCGGCGGTATCGGCACAGCAAAGCCACTTTTTCAGCGCCCACACGCACGGTTTCCGTGGCGGCTATGCCAGCTCGCGCCACACGCTGAGCGTCGCCCCCATTGCCGGCAAGGGTGAAGCCATGCAGCGCGACTACTGGTACAGCTCGATGCGCCATCCGGACGAACTGGCCAGCGCCAGCGCGGTGGGCCGCTATGCCGCCGAGCGTGCCCTGAGCCGCCTGGGCGGCCGCAAGATCGACACCATCGAATGCCCGGTGCTGTTCGAATCGCCACTCGCTGCCGGCCTGCTCGGCAGCTTTGTGCAGGCGGTCAGCGGCGGCGCGCAATATCGCAAGAGCAGCTTCCTTCTCGACAGCCTGGGCAAGCAGGTGTTCCCGAAGCACATCGATATCCTCGAAGACCCGTTCGTGCTGCGCGGCAAGGGTAGCAGTCCCTTCGATGACGAAGGCGTGCGCGAGCAGCGCCGCCTGGTGGTGGAGCAGGGCAAGCTGCAGGGCTATTTCCTGAGTGCCTACACCGCGCGCAAGCTCGGCATGCGCACCACCGGCAATGCCGGCGGCAGCCACAACCTGTCCTTCCACAGCAAGCGCACCCAGGCGACCGACACCCTCGAGGAGATGCTGCGCAAGCTCGGTACCGGCCTGTTCGTCACCGAGCTGATGGGCCACGGCATCAACTACGTCACCGGCGACTATTCGCGCGGTGCCAGCGGTTTCTGGGTCGAAAATGGTGAAATCGCCTTCCCGGTGCAGGAAATCACCATCGCCGGCAACCTCAAGACCATGTTCAAGGGCATCGAGGCAATTGGTGCCGACGTCTACACCACCGGTGCCAAGTCCACCGGCTCGATCCTGATCAACCGCATGAAAGTGGCAGGCAACTGATGCAGGACGCCGGGCCTTCCCTGATCGTCGCCGACGGCACGCTGCCGAAGCTGGCGTTCCAGCTTTCCAACGATGCCTGGCACACACCGCCCGAATTGTGGCTCTACGGCCTGGCTGCGCTGCTGCTGATCGCACTCGGCTGGTGGCTGACGCGTCGCCTGGGTCCGGTGCTGCGCAGCCTGCTGCGTGCCGGTCTGGTCGCCTTCCTGCTCTCGCCGGCGATCCTGGCCTGCGAGATCATCTCGGTGATGCCGTTCCCGGTGCTGCTGTCGCTGGCGCTGGGCGATCGTGCCAGCGTCAGTTGTGGCGCGCCGCTGGTGGCGCTGCCGCCCAATGCCATGACGTTTGGCGGCATCTGGCTGGTGCTGTTCCTGGCGTTCTGGTGCTGGGACTGGTTCCGTCGCCCGAGCGTACGCTGACGACGCGCTAGCACCATGCAAAAAGGCAGACCCGCGGGTCTGCCTTTTTGCTGGAAGCGGGCAGGACGATCAGCCGGCCAGCAGCGCCTTCACGGCGGCAGACACCTGACCCATGTCGGCCTTGCCGGCCAGCTGCGACTTGGCAGCACCCATCAGCTTGCCCATGTCGGCAGCGGCGGGAGCGCGGCCCTGTTCAGCTTCAAACGCCGCACCGATGGCGCGCACCGCTTCGGTGATCTCGGCCTCGCTCAGGCGTTCCGGCAGGTAGACCTGCAGCACCACGGCTTCGGCCTTTTCCTTGTCGGCCAGATCCTGGCGACCGGCGGCCTCGAAAGCGGTGATGCTGTCCTTGCGCTGCTTCAGCAGCTTGTCCACCACGGCGACCACGGCGGCATCATCCAGCGTGATGCGCTCGTCCACTTCCTTCTGCTTGATGGCCGCCTGCAGCAGGCGGATGGTACCCAGGCGCTCCATGTCCTTGGCGCGCATGGCGGTCTTCATGTCTTCGGTGATCTGGTCCTTGAGTGACATCGTGATTCCTGGTTAAGGTGAAAAATGGGGACAAAAAAACCCGCATCGGCGTCCCGAGCGGGTTTTTTCAGTGCCGGAACTGTAATCAGTACAGTTTCTTGGGCAGTTGCTGCGAACGCACGCGCTTGTAGTGGCGCTTGACGGCAGCAGCCTTCTTGCGCTTGCGCTCGGCCGTGGGCTTCTCATAGAACTCGCGGGCGCGCAGGTCGGTCAGCAGGCCCAGCTTTTCGATGGTGCGCTTGAAACGGCGCAGGGCAACTTCAAAAGGTTCGTTTTCTTTGATGCGGATAGTGGTCATTAGCTAATGGATTCAGTTAGTGCGAGAGTTTGCCGCAGGAAGATCGGGCCTGCGGGACAGCCCGCAAAAGTTTCCCCGTCATACAGTTGATCAGGCCGACGGGGTTTGCCAGCAAGGGTGAAATTATATGATGCCGTGCGCCGATGCGCAAGAAAGTGTGTGCTGGCGTTGCAAACAGGCTGCAATCGCTGTCCACTCGCTGCGCTCTGGCACGATGCCAGGTGGGCAGGAATAGGGGGATTTTCCCATGTCGGCCGCAGGCTTCCATGGTATTCTTGCACGCTTATTCTTATATAAGACCTAAGAGTTGCCTGCCACTGCAGGCGGCACGCATGCGTGGCTTCTGGCCGCCATGCAACCCTGTTTCACCGGCGCGCCGTGCGGTATCTGGCGATCCGGATCCGGTTTCTTATCTCTGGAGTCTTGCAAATGACTGCAACCGCTGTTCAACTGAACGTTCCCGATTTCGTCAAGCACCCGCAACTGATCGCCTGGGTGCAGGACATGGCCAATCTGTGCAAGCCTGACCAGGTCTACTGGTGCGATGGCAGCCAGGAAGAGTACGACCGCCTGTGTCAGCAGCTGGTAGACGCCGGCACCTTCCGCAAGCTGAACCCGGCCAAGCGTCCGGGCAGCTTCCTGGCCTGGTCTGACCCGTCCGACGTGGCACGCGTGGAAGACCGCACCTACATCTGCTCGCAGGACAAGGCCGATGCCGGCCCGACCAACAACTGGATGGATCCCGCCGAAATGCGCAAGACCCTGCAGCCGTTGTTCGACGGCTGCATGAAGGGCCGCACCATGTATGTGATCCCGTTCAGCATGGGCCCGCTGGGCAGCCCGATCGCCCATATTGGCGTGGAACTGTCTGACAGCGCCTACGTGGTGGTGAACCAGAAGATGATGACGCGCATGGGCAAGGCCGTCTATGACGTGCTGGGTACCGATGGCCCGTTCGTGCCCTGCGTGCACACGGTAGGCGCGCCGCTGGCCGAAGGCGAGAAGGACCAGGCTTCCTGGCCCTGCAACCCGGATGTCAAGTACATCGTGCACTACCCCGAAACGCGCGAAATCTGGTCCTACGGCTCCGGTTACGGCGGCAATGCGCTGCTGGGCAAGAAGTGCCTGGCACTGCGCATCGCCTCCAAGATGGGCAAGGACCAGGGCTGGCTGGCCGAGCACATGCTGATCCTGGGCGTGACCAACCCCGAGGGCAAGAAGTACCACGTGGCTGCCGCTTTCCCGAGCGCTTGCGGCAAGACCAACTTCTCCATGCTGGTGCCGCCGCCAGCTTTCGAAGGCTGGAAGGTTACCACCATCGGTGACGATATCGCCTGGATCAAGCCGGGTGCCGATGGCAAGCTGTACGCGATCAACCCGGAAGCCGGCTACTTTGGCGTGGCTCCGGGCACCAATACGCTGACCAACCCGAACTGCATGGCCAGCCTGAACGAGAGCGTGATCTTCACCAACGTGGCACTGACCGATGACGGCGATGTCTGGTGGGAAGGCATGGAAAAGGACCAGGGCAAGATGCCGGATCACCTGATCGACTGGCAGGGCAAGGACTGGACGCCGGAAGACGGCAAGGCCGGCCGCAAGGCAGCCCACGCCAACGCCCGCTTCACCGTGGCCGCCATCAACAACCCGGCGCTGGACGAGGCCTGGGACGATCCGGCTGGCGTTGCCATCGATGCCTTCATCTTCGGTGGCCGCCGCAGCACCACCGTGCCGCTGGTGACCGAAGCGCGCAATTGGACCGAGGGCGTCTACATGGCGGCCACCATGGGTTCTGAAACCACCGCTGCCGCCTTTGGTGCGCAGGGCGTGGTGCGCCGTGACCCCTTCGCCATGCTGCCGTTCTGCGGCTACAACATGAGCGACTACTTCCAGCACTGGCTGGATCTGGGCGAGAAGCTGCAGGCCAGCGGTGCCCAGGTGCCGCCGATCTACTGCGTCAACTGGTTCCGCAAGGACGCCGACGGTAAGTTCGTCTGGCCGGGTTATGGCGAGAACATGCGCGTGCTGAAGTGGATGCTGGACCGCATCGAAGGCAAGGCAGCTGGCGAGCAGACCATGTTCGGCGTGGCCCCGTCCTACGACGAGATCAACTGGAATGGCCTGAGTTTCAGCGCCGACCAGTTCAAGACCGTCACCAGCGTCGACAAGGCGGCTTGGGCGGAAGAGTTCAAGTCGCACGACGAGCACTTCGACAAGCTGAAGGAGCGCCTGCCGAAGGCACTGGTCGAGACCAAGGCGGCGCTGGAGCAGCGTCTGGCCGAGGTGGCGTAAGCCTTCTCCTGTGAGCGGTTGCCCAGGCAGCCGCTGCGCGACCTCCATGTACAAGCCCCGCTTTCGAGCGGGGTTTGTGCGTTGGTGGGCTTGGGCGGATCAGGTCAGCAGCGATTCCGCCAGCGCTTCCGCACACGCATGCCCGCTGGCCCAGGCCCACTGGAAGTTGTAGCCGCCGAGCCAGCCGGTCACATCTACCGCTTCGCCAATCACGTACAGGCCGGGCACCCTGGTTTCCATGGTCTGCGAGGACACATCGCGCGTATCGATACCGCCCAGTGTCACCTCGGCCTTCAGATAGCCTTCGCTGCCATTCGGCACGATCTGCCAGCGTTGCAGGCTCTCGCAGAACTGCTGCAGCGCCTTGTCCGGCACATCCACGATCGGCCGCTGGCATGCCGGGTGCTGCGTGATCCAGTGCTCCACCAGGCGCGACGGCAGGTAATTGCCGATTTCGTTCACCAGCAGCTTGCGCGATGCACGGGCCTTGGCCTGCTGCAGCTGCTGCAGCAGGGCCGGGCGCTGCGGCGCATCGGGCAGCTTGCTGTGCTCGTCCGGAATCAGGTTGATGTGCAGCGGTTCGCCATCCTGCCAGTAGCTGGAAATCTGCAAGATCGCCGGGCCACTCAGGCCGCGGTGCGTGAACAGCAGGTCTTCGCTGAAGGCCATGCGCTGCTTCCGCTTGCCAACCGGCGCATCGGTGCCGATTTCCACTGGTAGCGCCACGCCGGACAGCGCGGAAAACGGCTGCCAGCTGGCGGCATCAAACGTCAGGGGCACCAGGCCGGGACGCGGCGCGATGGTACACAGGCCAAACTGCTGCGCCACGCGCCAGGCCAGATCGGTGGCGCCAATCTTGGGAATCGACAGGCCGCCGGTCGCCAGCACCACGGCGTGCGTCTCCACCCGGCCACGGGCGGTATCGAGCTGCCAGGGCAATGCCGATTCCGGCTGTTGCTGCAGGCCTTGCACCGCGCAGGGCTGCCAGCGCTCGACGCCACCGGTTTCGCATTCGCGCAGCAGCAGGTCGATGATGTCCTGCGCCGAGCGGTCACAGAACAGCTGGCCCTTGTGCTTTTCGTGAAAGGCAATGCGATGCCGCTGTACCAGCTCGATAAAGTCCTGTGCGCCATAACGCGCCAGTGCGCTGCGGCAGAAATGCGGGTTCTGGCTGATGAACTGCGCCGGCGTGGTGCCGGCATTGGTGAAGTTGCAGCGGCCACCGCCGCTGATGCGGATCTTTTCAGCCACCTTGGCCGCGTGGTCGATCAGCAGCACGCGCAGGCCGCGCTGGCCAGCCTGGCCGGCGCAGAACAGGCCGGCCGCGCCGGCGCCAATCACCACTACATCAAAGCTTGTCGTCGTCATGCGCCCACCTGTGCTGCCAGTTGCAGGATGATGGCGACCTGTTGCCGGATCGGCTCCGGCGCCGGCAGCCTGTCGGCCAGCACATCGGCGATGTACTGCGCCGTGGCTTGCGGATCCGTGCCATCGGGCAGCTCGGGCAGGGTAGCCAGGCTGCCCGATTGCGCCTCCGACAGCCAGACGCGCTGGCCGCGCACCAGGCCTTCCATGCGTGGCTGGCGGCGCGCATCGGCCACCACCTCGCCTTCGGTGCCGCGCAGCAGCAGGGCATGGCCTTGCATCACGGCCACTGTCGCCGCCATGGACAGCGCGTATTCCGGATGCGTATAGCTGCCCAGCACCAGGCTGCGGCCAGTCGGGCAGGGGTTCATCAGTTTTACCAGGCTGTGCGCGCTGTTGCGCAAGCCCATCTGGCGGCGCGCATCCAGCAGTCGCGCCAGTCCGGGATGCAGCGTGGCGGTATCGATCCAGACCGGATCCTGGTCGCTGACCGGCAGCAGGGCGCGCAAGGGCTCCAGCACCTGCGGCACACTGACGCGGCGCTCTTCGGTTGCCATGCCGTGCAGCAGCACGCGCAGGCCCTGGCGCGCCAGCAGATGGGCCAGCAGTGGCGTCAGCAAGGGCAGCTTGCGGGCGCCGTTGTAGCTCGGGATCACGACCGTCAGGCGCTCGTCCTGCGGCCAGTCGGGATACTGCAGCGCGGCATGGGTGGCATCCAGAAAACCGGCCATCTCCTGCGGCGTTTCGCCCTTGATGCGCATCGCCATCAGGAAGGCGCCCGTGGCCAGCGCGTCGGTATCGCCGTTCAGCAGCAGGCTCCAGGCATGGCATGCCTGCTCGCGTGTCATGGGGCGCGCGCCATCCTTGCCGCGGCCGATGTCTTTCAGATAGGGGATCAGGGCATCTTGCATGGTGGTATTGTCAGCGAATCGTGCATGATCTGCTGATCGCCACGCTGCTGGTCGATATCCATCCGTTCCAATGGCAGGCGCGGGCAGTGCTGGCAGCCTGAGGGCAATCGCGGCACAATGTCGGCCTGATGCAAACTCCTCTCGCTTCCCCCCTGCTGGTTCTCGGTATCGAATCCTCCTGCGATGAAACCGGCGTCGCCTTGGTCGAGGCGCGCCCGGACCAGGCGGTGCCCAGCCTGCTGGCGCACGCCTTGCACAGCCAGATCGACATGCACCAGGCCTATGGCGGCGTGGTGCCGGAGCTGGCCAGTCGCGACCATATCCGTCGCGTCGTGCCGCTCACGCGCCAGGTGCTGGCCGAGGCAGGGCGCTCGCTGGCTGAGGTCGATGTCGTGGCCTTCACGCGCGGCCCCGGCCTGGCCGGTGCGCTGCTGGTGGGCGCCGGTGCTGCCTGCGCGCTGGCAGCCTCGCTCGGCAAGCCGGTGCTCGGCGTGCACCACCTGGAGGGTCATCTGCTATCGCCGTTCCTGAGCGAGGATCCCCCCGAGTTTCCCTTTGTCGCACTGCTGGTTTCCGGCGGTCACACCCAGCTGATGCAGGTCGATGGAGTAGGGCAGTACACGCTGCTTGGCGAAACCATTGACGATGCCGCCGGTGAAGCCTTCGACAAGTCGGCCAAGCTGCTGGGACTGGGTTATCCGGGTGGCCCGGCGCTGTCGCGGCTGGCCGCCTTCGGCAATCCTGATGCCTATGCGCTGCCGCGACCGCTGCTGCACAGCGGTGATCTGAACTTTTCCTTTGCCGGTCTCAAGACCGCGGTCTTGACCCAGGTGCGCAAGATCGAGGGCCAGCCCTGCTACCAGACCCAGGCCGATCTCGCTGCCAGCACCCAGGCGGCCATCGTCGAGGTGCTGGTGAAAAAATCGCTCAAGGCGGTGGACCGCAGTGGCCTCAAGCGCCTGGTGGTCGCCGGCGGTGTCGGTGCCAACAGCGAATTGCGCGAGCAGCTCAATGCCGCCTGCCGCAAGCGCCAGGTGCGCGTGCACTATCCCGAGCTGCACCTGTGCACCGACAACGGTGCCATGATCGCGCTGGCCGCCGCCATGCGCCTGCAGGCCGGCGTGGCCCAGGCAAGCCATGACTACGGTTTCGATGTGCGTCCGCGCTGGGATCTGGAGCAGCAGTCGGCCTGAGTCAGGCAGGCCTGGATGCAACAGCACGCTGGACAAATCTGCGCTGTCCTATATAATCTTCCGATTCACCTGCCCGTATGGGGTGGGCGAAAGCACGTCACAGGTAGTCCGGCTTGTGGCGCAAGTCAAATAATTCCCAAGGAAATCAACATGATCGATAAAGTTGCCGTTATCAAGGATAACGCCCGCGCCGCCAACGACACTGGCAGCCCGGAAGTTCAGGTGGCACTGCTGACCGCACGCATCAACACCCTGACCCCCCACTTCAAGACCCACTCCAAGGATCACCACGGTCGCCGTGGCCTGCTGCGCATGGTGAGCCGTCGCCGCAAGCTGCTGGACTACCTGAAGTCCAAGGACGCTGACCGCTACCTGGCGCTGATCGCCAAGCTGGGTCTGCGCAAGTAAGCGGGCACCGCATGCATGACGCCTGAGAGAGTGCCTTTCTCAGGCGTTTTGTTTTTTGTCCCCGGAGCAATGCAAGCGCGAGCGCTGTGTCATTCCACCAGTACCGTCCCGCGACGATCCTGACGGAATGGCATCGTGTGCTGCAGGACTCCATCCTTTCATTCACAGGAGACCCTCATGTCCATCTTCAACAAAGTCACCAAGACCTTCCAGTGGGGCCAGCACACCGTCACCCTCGAAACCGGTGAAATCGCCCGTCAGGCCAGCGGTGCTGTCCTGGTCAACATCGATGACACCGTGGTACTGGCGACCGTAGTCGGTTCCAAGACCGCCAAGCCGGGCCAGGACTTCTTCCCGCTGACCGTCGACTACATCGAGAAGACCTATGCGGCCGGCAAGATCCCGGGCAGCTTCTTCAAGCGTGAAGCCAAGCCCTCCGAGCTGGAAACCCTGACCAGCCGCCTGATCGACCGTCCGATCCGCCCGCTGTTCCCGGAAGGCTTCTACAACGAAGTGCACGTGGTGATCCACACCATCTCCCTGAATCCCGAAGTGGACGCCGACATCGCCGCCATGATTGGCGTGAGCGCGGCCCTGTCCATCTCCGGCATCCCGTTCAACGGTCCGATCGGCGCTGCGCGCGTGGGCTACGTCAACGGTGAATACGTGCTCAACCCGGGCCAGACCGAGCGCAAGAACAGCCAGCTGGACCTGGTCGTGGCCGGCACCGAAGCCGCCGTGCTGATGGTCGAATCCGAAGCCGACCAGCTGAGCGAAGACGTGATGCTGGGTGCCGTGGTGTTTGGCCACGAGCAGAGCCAGATCGCCATCAACGCGATCCACGAACTGGTGCGCGATGCCGGCAAGCCGGTCTGGGACTGGCAGCCGGAAGCCAAGGATGAAGACTTCATCGCCAAGGTCAACGCCGCCGCCGAAGACAAGCTGCGCGCTGCCTACCAGATCCGCAGCAAGCAGGCGCGTACCCAGGCTTGCCGCGAAGCCTACGCTGCTGCCAAGGCAGACCTGACGGCCCAGGGCGTCGAATTCGACGATGCCAAGCTGGAAAACCTGTTGTTTGACATCGAAGCCCGCATCGTGCGCGGCCAGATCCTGTCCGGCGAGCCGCGCATCGACGGTCGCGATACGCGTACCGTGCGCCCGATCGAGATCCGCACCGGCCTGCTGCCGCGCACCCACGGTTCCGCGCTGTTCACGCGTGGCGAAACCCAGGCGCTGGTGGTGGCGACCCTCGGTACCGACCGTGACGCCCAGCGCATCGACGCACTGGCCGGCGAATACGAAGACCGCTTCCTGCTGCACTACAACATGCCTCCCTTCGCGACTGGCGAAGTCGGCCGCATGGGCAGCACCAAGCGCCGCGAAGTCGGCCACGGCCGTCTGGCCAAGCGCGCGCTGGCGGCCTGCCTACCGAGCAAGGAGGACTTCCCCTACACCATCCGCGTGGTGTCCGAGATCACCGAATCCAACGGTTCCTCTTCCATGGCTTCCGTTTGCGGCGGTTGCCTGTCCCTGATGGACGCCGGCGTGCCGATGAAGGCGCACGTGGCCGGTATCGCCATGGGCCTGATCAAGGAAGACAACCGTTTCGCCGTGCTGACCGACATCCTGGGTGACGAAGATCACCTGGGTGACATGGACTTCAAGGTGGCCGGTACCACCTCCGGTATCACGGCACTGCAGATGGACATCAAGATCCAGGGCATCACCAAGGAAATCATGCAGGTTGCCCTGGCCCAGGCCAAGGAGGCGCGTCTGCACATCCTGGACAAGATGCAGGGTGCCATGGGCGAAGCCAAGACCGAAGTGTCCGAGTTCGCACCGCGCCTGTACACCATGAAGATCAACCCCGAGAAGATCCGCGACGTGATCGGCAAGGGTGGCGCCACCATCCGCCAGCTGACGGAAGAGACCGGCACCCAGATCGACATCGCCGAAGACGGCGTGATCACCATTGCCAGCACCGACGGTGCCAAGGCCGAGGAAGCCAAGCGTCGCATCGAACAGATCACGGCAGAAGTCGAGGTCGGCAAGATCTACGAAGGCCCGATCGTCAAGCTGCTGGACTTCGGTGCCCTGGTCAACGTGCTGCCGGGCAAGGATGGCCTGCTGCATATCAGCCAGATCGCCCACGAACGCGTCGAAAAGGTCACCGACTACCTGAGCGAAGGCCAGATCGTCCGCGTCAAGGCGCTGGAAACCGACGACAAGGGCCGCATCAAGCTGTCCATGAAGGCGCTGCTGGAGCGTCC
>JAAYCV010000183.1 GCA_012729605.1 Ramlibacter sp.
CAGGGGGTGTCGGACGTGGTGCAGGCCGCCTCGGACATGCTGCCGGAATCGGCAGACATCCTGACGCGGGCGCGCCATTTTGCCGCGCCGCTGCTGGCCAACAGCAAGCTGGGCACCGGCGAGAACGAATTGCAGCATGCCGATGGCATGGCGCGCATCCTGGAACAGATGGGCGGTGCGCCGGCACTGCAGGCGGCGTCCTACCTGATCTATACCGCCTCGCACCTGAGCAAGCCCGAGGACATCATCGGCCAGAATTTTGGCCAGGAATACACCGAGCTGGTGCTGCAGGCGATGCGTCTGATGCAGCTGCAGAAGCACCACCGCGAACAGGGTCGCGACCAGGTCGCCGACATGTCGAGCCAGCTCGAGGCGGTGCGCAAGATGCTGCTGGCGTTCTCGCGCGACCTGCGCGTGCTGCTGCTGCGGCTGGCATCGCGGCTGCAGACGCTGCGCCACTTTGCCGCCAGCAAGAGCGAATGCCCGTATGCCATGGCCTACGAATCGCTGCATGTGCTGGCACCGCTGGCCAACCGGCTCGGTATCTGGCAGATCAAGTGGGAGCTGGAAGACCTGGCGTTCCGCTTTCTCGAGCCCGATGTCTACCGCGATGTGGCGCGACTGCTGGACGAGAAGCGCGTCGAGCGCGAGCAGCGCGTGGAGCGCCTGCGCATGCAGGTGCATGAGGGCCTGCTGGGCCAGGGCATCAGCGCCAGCTTGCAGGCGCGGCCCAAGCATATCTACAGCATCGTCAAGAAGATGCGCGGCAAGAAGCTGGAGTTTGATCACATCTACGACGTGATGGCGCTGCGCGTCATCGTGCCGGAGCTGAAGGACTGCTATGCGGCACTGAGCTGGGTGCACAGCACGTTCGAGGCGGTGCCGTCCGAGTTCGATGACTACATCGTCAAGCCCAAGGCCAACGGCTACCAGTCACTGCATACGGTGGTGATGCATGCCGAGGAGGGCCACCCGAGGCGGCCGCTGGAGATCCAGATCCGCACCCAGGCGATGCACGACCACGCCGAAACCGGCGTGGCGGCGCACTGGGCCTACAAGGAAGCTGGTGCCAAAGGCTATGCCGGCCACAGCGCCAACAGCAGCTACGACAGCAAGATCGCCGCGCTGCGCCAGCTGCTGGCCTGGGAGCGCGATTTTGCCCAGACCGGCAGTGAGCAGCCCGGTGGCCCGAGCGCCGGCACCCAGCATGCCTTGCTGGAAGATCGCATCTACGTGCTGACGCCCGATGCCGCGATTGTCGAGCTGCCGCAGGGCGCCACGCCGGTGGACTTTGCCTACGCGGTGCACACCAGCGTCGGTCATCGCTGCCGTGGCGCACGCGTGGATGGACAGATGGTACCGCTGCAGACCAAATTGCAGAGCGGCCAGACGGTGGAAGTCGTCACCGCCAAGGAAGGTGGCCCATCGCGCGACTGGCTGAATCCGGAGCAGGGCTATCTGGTCAGCAACCGCGCGCGTGCCAAGGTGCGTGCCTGGTACAACGCGCAGATCACGCAGGAAACCGTGGCGCGTGGCCGCGAGGCGGTGGAAAAGCTGCTGCAGCGCGAAGGCAAGACCTCGACCAACCTGGTGCATCTGGCCGAGCAGTTGGGTTTTGACAGCCCGGATGCGCTGTTCGAGGTGGTGGGCAAGGACGAGTTCTCGCTGCGCAATATCGAGGCCGTGCTCAAGCCGCAGGCACCACAACTGA
>JAAYCV010000184.1 GCA_012729605.1 Ramlibacter sp.
GTACGGCGCGGTGCCTACGTCACCGAAGTGCCGGAAAACGAGGTGCGCGAAATCTACCACCTGCTGGCCCTGCTCGAAGCCGATGCTGCCGCCGACGTGGCGCGCCAGGCCAGCGACAGCGAACTGCAGGAACTGTCCAGCCTGCATCAGCAGCTGCACCAGCTGGCTGCCCTGCTGGCCGACGCGCCCACGGACAACACCCTGATCGACCAGTTCTTTGCCCTCAACCAACAGTTCCATGGCCGCATGCTGGAGATCAGCGGCAACCACTGGCGCATGCAGATCGTGAATGACCTGCGCGGCGTGATGCAGCTGGGCCGCCACCACTCGCTGTTCAAGACCGGTCGCGTGCAGCAGTCGCTGGAAGAGCACAGCGCCATCCTGGCCGCCCTGGTGGCGCGCGATGCCAGTGCCGCCAGCGCTGCCGTGCACACCCATTTCGCCAACGGCCTGCTCGCCGCCGGCTGAGCACTCCAGCACCTACAATCCCTGCATGGCCATTCCGCAGGGTTTCATCCAGGATCTGTTGCAACGCGTCGACGTCGTCGAGGTGGTGGGTCGCCACGTCCAGCTGAAAAAGACCGGTTCCAACTTTTCCGGCCTGTGCCCCTTCCATTCGGAGAAATCGCCCTCCTTCACGGTCAGCCCGAGCAAGCAGTTCTACCACTGCTTTGGCTGCGGCCAGAATGGCGATGCGATCCGCTTCCTGATGGAGCACAACGGCATGAGTTTCATCGAGGCGGTGCAGGATCTGGCACAGCAGCACGGCCTGCAGGTGCCAGAAGAGAACATCAGCCCGCAACAGCGCGCCCAGCAGGAAGAACGCAAGCAGAAGCAGGCAACGCTGACCGATGTGCTGGAACGTGCCGGCGCCGATTACCGCAAGCAGCTCAAGCAGGCACCGGTCGCCATCGACTACCTGAAGAACCGCGGCCTGACCGGCCGCATCGCGCTCCGCTTCGGCATGGGTTACGCGCCGGCCGGCTGGCACCATCTGACCAGCGTGTTCCCCGAATACACCGATCCGTTGCTGGAAGAAGCCGGCCTGGTGATCCGCCAGCCCGACCAGGCCGGTGACAGCACGCAGGACCGGCGCTACGACCGATTCCGCCATCGCATCATGTTCCCGATCCGCAATGTGAAGGGGGAATGCATCGGTTTTGGCGGCCGCGTGCTGGGCGATGACAAGCCCAAATACCTGAACTCGCCGGAAACCCCGGTGTTCAGCAAGGGCCGCGAACTGTACGGGCTGTTCGAGGCTCGCGATGCCTTGCGCAGCCACGGCTACGCGCTGGTGACCGAAGGCTATATGGACGTGGTGGCGCTGGCCCAGCTCGGCTTTGCCAATGCCGTGGCCACGCTGGGCACCGCCTGCACGCCCGAGCATGTGCACAAGCTGTTCCGCTACACCGACCAGATCGTGTTCAGCTTCGATGGCGACAAGGCCGGCCAGCGTGCCGCGCACAAGGCGCTGGTCGCCGCCCTGCCCTACGCCAGCGATACCCGCAGCGTCAAATTCCTGTTCCTGCCGCCCGAGCATGATCCGGACAGCTTTATCCGCGCCCATGGGCCGGAAGCTTTCAGCGCCCAGGTGCAACAGGCGCTGCCGCTCAGCCAGTTCCTGATCCAGGTGGCCTGCGAGAATTGCGACCTGGCCACCGCCGAAGGACGTGCCCGCATGAGCAGCCAGGCGCGTCCGCTCTGGCAGGCGCTGCCCGATGGCGCGCTCAAGGCGCAGTTGCTGGCCGAACTGGCCGCGCAGGCACAGCTGACAGCCGCCGACCTGCAACATGTCTGGCAGGCCCAGGGCGGATCGTCCCCGCACGGCCAGCCTGCGCCACGGCAGTCGGGCAGCGCGCCGGCGCAGTCTGCCCCGGCCACGGCCGAATGGCGACCAGCCTCCGGCCAACGTGGGCAGTGGCAGAAACAGCCGTGGAAAAAAAATACCAGCCCAGCAGTGCCCGTCAACCAGGGCCGGCGCAGCCCGCCAGCCAGTCGCGCCGACCACGCGCTGCGCCTGCTGCTGCTGCACATGCCGTTCTGGGGCCGCTTGCCGCCGGCACTGCAAGGCCTGCTGTGCGCGCTGCCGATACCGCACGGCCCGCTGTTCGGCTGGATCGACAGCCAGTATCAGGAGCATGGTGCCCTGGCCTGGGGCGCGCTGCAGGAAAGCCTGCCGCAGGTGGCCTGGGGCGATGTGGCGCTGCAACTGGTGCAGAACTACCAGACGCTGGAACTGAACCCGAGCCAGGACGAGGCGCTGGCCGAACTGCGCTCTGCCGTCACCTGGCTGCATGCCGACGAACTGGATCGTCAGGCCAACCAGGCGGCCGCCGCCGGCGATCTGGAGCGTGTACGCACGCTGCTGCAGCAGAAGACGGCGCTTGACATCCTGCCGCCTGCCCAGCAGGACTGATCAGGGCGCATCCACCACGGGCGGCGGCACATCGGCCAGCACATCCGATGCGCCGGGCAGCGGCGCGGGCAAGATCGGCGCCGGATCGGGCGGCGATACATTGACCCACGGCTGCATCACCGGCAGCAGGAGTTCGGTCGCCTGACGGCCGACATCAATCGCCTCCTGCGCCCGGTGGAAATCCATCAGCGACAAATGTGCCAGCCGTGGCGCAATCACCATGTCGGGCGGATCACCGGCCATGCGGCTGCGCGTGATGCGTTCCTGCATGATGTTGATGCTGGTTGCCAGCACTTCCAGCATCGAGGGCAATGGCGAGCTGACGATATCGGTAACGCTGTCCGGCAGCCAGCCACCCAATGTGTTCTGGATCGATTGCAGCCAGGGAGAACGTTGCGCCGGCTCGTCCGGTGGCTGCAGGTGGCGTTGCAGGATGTCGCGGTTCAGGTCTACCGCGATCACGATATCGGCACCCATGGCGCGTGCCAGCGTCACCGGCACCGGATTGACCAGGCCACCGTCCACCAGCAGGCGCTCCTGCACCATGACCGGCGTGAACACGCCGGGCAAGGCAATCGAGGCGCGCACCGCATCGACCAGCGAGCCCTCGCGCAGCCACA
>JAAYCV010000185.1 GCA_012729605.1 Ramlibacter sp.
AAGCCCAAGTACCTGAACTCGCCGGAAACCCCGGTATTCAGCAAGGGCCGCGAGCTGTACGGCCTGTTCGAGGCACGCGATGCCTTGCGCAGCCACGGCTACGCGCTGGTGACCGAAGGCTATATGGATGTGGTGGCGCTGGCCCAACTCGGCTTTGCCAATGCCGTGGCCACGCTGGGTACCGCCTGCACGCCCGAACATGTGCACAAGCTGTTCCGCTATACCGACCAGATCGTGTTCAGTTTCGATGGCGACAAGGCCGGCCAGCGTGCCGCGCACAAGGCGCTGGTCGCCGCCCTGCCCTATGCCACCGATACCCGCAGCGTGAAATTCCTGTTCCTGCCGCCCGAGCATGATCCGGACAGCTTTATCCGCGCCCATGGGCCGGAAGCCTTCAGCAGCCAGGTACAGCAGGCGCTGCCGCTGAGCCAGTTCCTGATTCAGGTCGCCTGCGAAGATTGCGATCTGGCCACCGCCGAAGGGCGTGCCCGCATGAGCAGCCAGGCGCGTCCGCTCTGGCAGGCGCTGCCCGATGGCGCGCTCAAGGCGCAGCTGCTGGCCGAACTGGCCGCACAGGCACAGCTGACAGCCGCCGACCTGCAGCATGTCTGGCAGGCCCAGGGCGGATCATCCCCGCACGGCCAGCCTGCGCCACGGCAGACGGGCAACACGCCGGCGCAGTCGGCCCCGGCCACGGCCGAATGGCGACCAGCCTCCGGCCAACGTGGGCAGCGGCAAAAACAGCCGTGGAAAAAAAATACCAGCCCAGCTGCGCCCGTCAACCAGGGCCGACGCAGTCCGCCCGCCAGCCGCGCCGACCACGCGCTGCGCCTGCTGCTGCTGCACATGCCGTTCTGGGGCCGCTTGCCGCCGGCACTGCAAGGCCTGCTGTGCGCGCTGCCGGTGCCACACGGCCCGCTATTCGGCTGGATCGACAGTCAGTACCAGGAACATGGCGCGCTGGCCTGGGGCGCGCTGCAGGAAAGCCTGCCGCAGGTCGCCTGGGGCGATGTGGCGCTGCAGCTGGTGCAGAACTTCCAGACGCTGGGTCTGAACCCGAGTCAGGACGAGGCGCTGGCCGAGCTGCGCTCTGCCGTGACCTGGCTGCATGCCGACGAGCTGGACCGTCAGGCCAACCAGGCTGCCGCAGCCGGCGATCTGGAACGCGTACGCACGCTGCTGCAGCAGAAGACGGCACTCGACATCCTGCCACCACCCCAGCAGGACTGATCAGGACGCATCCACCACGGGCGGCGGGACATCGGCCAGCACATCCGATGCGCCGGGCACCGGTGCAGGGCAAGCTGTTACCGGCTCAGGCGGCGGCATATTCACCCACGGCTGCATCACCGGCAGCAGGAATTCGGTCGCCTGACGGCCAACATCAATCGCTTCCTGCGCCCGATGGAAATCCATCAGCGACAAATGCGCCAGCCGTGGCGCAATCACCATATCGGGCGGATCACCGGCCATGCGGCTGCGCGTGATGCGTTCCTGCATGATGTTGATGCTGGTTGCCAGCACCTCCAGCATCGAGGGCAATGGCGAGCTGACGATATCGGTGACGCTGTCCGGCAGCCAGCCGCCCAGCGTGTTCTGGATCGATTGCAGCCAGGGCGAGCGTAGCGCCGGCTCGTCCGGTGGCTGCAGGTGACGCTGCAGGATGTCGCGGTTCAGGTCTACCGCAATCACGATATCGGCGCCCATGGCGCGTGCCAGCGTTACCGGCACCGGATTGACCAGGCCACCGTCCACCAGCAGGCGCTCCTGCACCATGACCGGCGTGAACACGCCGGGCAAGGCAATCGAGGCGCGCACCGCATCGACCAGCGAGCCCTCGCGCAGCCACA
>JAAYCV010000186.1 GCA_012729605.1 Ramlibacter sp.
GCCGCAGGCCGCATAATCCCGCCATGGCACTGATTACCCTGTTGAACGCGCATCTGGCTTTTGGCCACGTGGCCCTGCTGGATGGCGCAGATTTTTCCCTCGAAACCGGTGAGCGCGTCGGCCTGATCGGCCGCAATGGCGCCGGCAAGTCCTCGCTGCTGCGCATCCTGGGCAGGCTGGAGCAGGCCGACGACGGCAACCTGCAGCTGCAGCAAGGCGTGCGTGTCGTCTATGTGGCACAGGAACCGCTACTGGATCCGCAGCACACGGTGTTCGAAGCGGTCAGCGCCGGCCTGGCCGAGGTGCTGGAACTGCGCGAACGCTATCTGCAGACCACCGACACGCACACGCTGGACCAGTTGCAGGGCCGCATCGAGGCGCTGGACGGCTGGACCTGGGAACAGCGCGTGGAAGAAACCCTGCAGCGCCTGCGGCTGGATGGCGCCGCCATCGTGGGTGACCTGTCAGGCGGCACACGCAAGCGCGTGGCGCTGGCGCAGGCACTGGTCACACGCCCCGACGTGCTGCTGCTGGACGAGCCGACCAACCACCTGGACATGGATTCCATCCTCTGGCTGGAAGACCTGCTGAAGAACTTCCGAGGCAGCGTCGTCACGATCAGCCACGACCGCGCCTTTCTCGATGCCGTCTGTACCCGCATCGTCGAGCTGGATCGCGGCCACCTGAGCAGCTACCCCGGCAACTTCGCGCAGTACCAGATCCTCAAGGAAGAACAGCTGGCGCAAGAGGCCGTCATCAACGCACGCGCCGACAAGCTGCTGGCGCAGGAAGAAGTATGGATCCGCAAGGGCGTGGAAGCGCGCCGCACGCGCAGCCAGAGCCGCGTGGCGCGCCTGCACCAGCTGCGCGATGCCCGGGCACAGCGGCGCGAAGCGGTGGGCCGGGTACGGCTGGACGTGGACAGCAGCGTGCCCAGCGGCAAGATCGTGGCCGAGCTGAAAGAGGTCAGCAAGGCCTATGGCGAGCGCAGCATCGTGCGTGATTTCAGCGCCACCATCCTGCGCGGCGACAAGGTTGGCCTGATCGGCGCCAACGGCGCCGGCAAGACCACGCTGCTGAAGCTGGTCCTCGGCGAAATCGCGCCGGACAGCGGCAGCGTGCGCCAAGGCGCCAACCTGCAGGTCGCCTACTTTGACCAGATGCGCGCCAGCATCGACATGGATGCCACGCTGGAAGATTTCATCAGCCCGGGCAGCGAGTGGATCGAGATCGGCAGCCGCAAGCAGCACGTGAAAAGCTATCTGGGCGATTTCCTGTTCAGCCCGGCGCGCGCCGCCTCGCCGGTACGCAGCCTGTCCGGTGGCGAACGCAACCGCCTGCTGCTGGCGCGCCTGTTTGCGCGCCCGGCCAACGTGCTGGTGCTCGACGAGCCCACCAACGACCTCGATATCGATACGCTGGAGCTGCTGGAAGAGCTGCTGCAGAACTACGAAGGCACGGTATTCCTGGTCAGCCACGACCGCGAATTCCTCGACAACGTGGTGACCAGCACCATCGTCAACGAAGGCGATGGCCGCTGGCGCGAATACGAAGGCAGCGTGCAGGACTGGCTGACGCAATCGCAGCGCGCCGCCGAACTGGCACGCAGCGCCGAACCGAAACCGGCAGCCAGCAAGCCTGCCGCCGCCGACAGCGCCGCCCCGGCCGCGCCGCGTGGCGGCAAGCGCAAGCTCAGCTACAAGGAACAGCGTGAGCTGGACGCCCTGCCGGCGCTGATCGAATCGCTGGAGACCGAACAGGCTGCCATCCAGGCCGAACTGGCCGACGGCACGCTCTACAGCAGCAATCTGGAGCGCGCACTGGCATTGCAGGCGCGCGATACCGAGATTGAGGAAGCCCTGATGACCGCGCTGGAGCGCTGGGAAATCCTGGGTGAAATCGGCTAATCTCCTGGACTGCCATGCCCGCCCACTCGCACGCTCCCATCTCACGCCAGCCACGCTGGCTGCTGGCATGGCTGCTGGGTCTGTTGCTGGTGCTGGGCGGCTGCGCCAACCTGCCGGCCAATGACCAGCAGACGCCCTCCTACGCCTTGCCGATGCAGCAGGCCACGCCGCTGGGCCAGCTGGCCGGCCAGCTGCGCCAGCAATCCGGCAGCCGCCACACCACCGGCTTCCGCCTGCTCGGCAGTGCCGATACCGCCTTTTCTGCCCGGCTCGCCCTGACGCAGCAAGCCCAGCGCACGCTGGACCTGCAGTACTACGCCATTCATGCCGATGCCTCCACGCGCGAACTGCTGCTGGCGGTGCGCGATGCTGCGGCACGCGGCGTGCGCGTGCGCATCCTGCTGGACGATTTCAACACCCAGGGGCCGGACGCCCAGGTGCTGCAACTGGCCTTTGTGCCCGGCGTGGAAATCCGCCTGTTCAACCCGATCCGCGGACCTCGCAGCAATGGCTTTTTGCGCATCCTGAGCTCGCTGCACGATTTCAAGCGCATGCAGCACCGCATGCACAACAAGCTGTTCCTGGCCGACAACGCCTTCGGCATCACGGGTGGCCGCAACCTGGGCGATGTCTACTTCGGCCAGGGCGATCGCAGCAACTTCATCGATCTGGACGTACTGGCCACCGGCCAGCAGGTACGCGCCATGTCGGCCAGCTTTGACAAGTACTGGAACAATCCGCTCGCCTACCCGGTGGAAACACTGTTGAGCAAGAAGGAAATCGCCGCCCTGACGCCGGCCTCCGGCAGCAGCGAACCGGCAGCGGACAGCCACGGCATCGGCCCGACGCAGACAGAGCCGGCGCAGCGCAGCTTCCCGCAAGCCATGGAGCTGGCCAGCCAGCCCTGGATCTGGGCCCCCAGCGTGTTGCTGAGCGACAGTCCGGCCAAGCTCGATCCGGAAGACCACAGCAGCGATGACGTCCCGACCGTGGTCGAAGGCCTGCTGGACATGATGCAACAGGCGCGCCAGCAGGTCACGATTGTGTCGCCCTACTTTGTGCCAGGCGACAAGATGATGGAGCGCTTCGCCGAACTGCGCCAGCGCGGCGTAAAGATCGTGGTGCTGACCAACTCGCTCTCTTCCACCGATGCGGCCTTTGCCCATATCGGCTACGCGCGCTACCGTGAGCGCCTGCTCGCGCTGGGCGTGCAGCTCTACGAAATGCGCGCCCTGCAGCAGTCTTCGGTGCGCTCGGCCTTCGGCTCCTCCGGTTCCC
>JAAYCV010000187.1 GCA_012729605.1 Ramlibacter sp.
CATCGTGCCCCTTTGCGGTTGGATACCATGCTAGCGCAAGCGTTCCCTGCCGTCATGCCGTGTTGCATCTGGCAAAGCCATGGCCGTGCGAAAGTGCACAGTGTCAGGCCGGACGCAGTTGCAGCCGTACGTCATTGCCCACCGCCTGCAGCGCGTGCAGCTGCCAGCGCACGGCCTCGGCCACACGCTGCAAGGGCGGCAACACCGCCAGCGGCTGGCCCGGACCGAGCAGCACGGGTGCCACATAGGCAATCAGCTCGTTGACCAGGCCTTGCTGCAGCAGCGCGCCCGCCAGTTGCGCGCCCGATTCGACATGCAACTCGTTCACTTCCTGCCGGCCCAGCTCGCGCAGCAGCGCCACCAGATCGGGACGGCCAGCGGGATCGGCCGGCAGCTGCAGCAGCTCTGCCCCAGCCTGCTGCAAGGCCACGGCACGCTGCTGCCAGCCGGTATCGGCCTGTGCCACGCTGGCAATCAGCACGCGGCGCTGTGCCACCTGCAGCAGCTGCGCAGACAGCGGCGTGCGCAGCTGCGTATCCACAATCACCAGATGCGGCTGGCGCGTGGCCTCGGGCAGGCGCACGTTGAGCAGCGGGTCATCGGCCAGCACGGTACCGATGCCGGTGAGCACGGCACAGGCGCGGGCGCGCCAGTGCTGCACCTCGGCACGCGCCGCCTTGCCGGTAATCCACTGGCTGTCGCCGTTGTCCAGCGCCACGCGGCCATCGAGCGAGGAGGCGGTCTTGAGCCGCACCCAGGGCAGGCCTTGCTGCATGCGGCGCAGAAAGCCGATATTCAGTTCACGCGCACGAGCTGTGATCTCGTCAGGAGCCAGTTCCACGGCGATACCGGCGGCCTGCAGCCGGGCCATGCCCTGCCCTGCCACCAGCGGGTTCGGGTCCAGCAGCGCAATGCAGACCTTGCCCACGCCGGCAACGATCAGCGCATCGCAGCATGGCGGCGTGCGGCCCTGGTGCGAACAGGGTTCGAGCGTGACGTAGCAGGTGCTGCCGCGCACGTCCTCGCCACGGCTGGCGGCATCGCGCAAGGCCATCACCTCGGCATGCGGGCCGCCACGTTGCTGCGTGTAGCCCTGGCCCTGGATGCGGCCATCCGGGCTGACGATCACCGCGCCGACGCGAGGATTCGGGTTGCTCAGCGTGAGTGCGTTGGCGGCCAGATCAAGGGCAAGAGAAAAATAGTCCATGGCTGCGATTATCAGGCCGCCGGCAGCCGACGCGCCACGCGGGTCAGGCCGGATTCCAGCGGCTGCAGCAGTTGCCAGCGTTGCGTATCGGCCAGTTCGGCCCGCACGCGGCGTGCGCCCAGCGGGCCATTCAGGTCGATATTGGCGCAGACCAGCAAGCCGCCCGGTGCCAGCAGCGTGTGGAAATGCTGCACCAGGATCAGCGGCGGCATATTGCCATCGAAAAAGATCAGGTCTTGCGAACCTTCCGACAATTGCAAGGCCTGCATCACCGTGGCAAACGAGCCTTCGTGCAGCTGCACGCGCTGCTGCAGCTGGAGTGCCGCAATCTGCTGGCGTGCCAGTGCGGCATGTTCCGGATCGCCTTCGAGCGTCAGCACCTGGCCTTGCGGGCTGGCCAGCGCCATCAGGCAGGCGGTGTAACCCAGGCCGGTACCGAACTCCAGCATGCGGCGCGGCTGGTGCTGCTGCACCAGCTGCCACAGGCCGATGCCGTCTTCGAACGTGTGGGCGTTGCAGGCGTGCTGTTGCTGGTGGGTGCGGGTGGCTTGCTGGATGGCCAGCAGGGTTTCTGGCAAGGGGGCGGAGGGCGTCATGCGCGCCATTCTGCAGCAAAAAGATCAGGCCTTGCGGTACGCCTCCCGTTGCAGGCTGCTGTCAGGTCACGTCAGCGTCCGGCATGTGACTGCGCGAGTAGCACGAGGCATCCAGCAGCATATCTTCAAAAAATGCCCCAAATCGCCCTTCCGGATCAAGAATATGGATCTCCAGTATCCAGCGCATCGGAGACGGACATGCCTCAAATTCTGCCAGATCGCCCCTGTAGATGGCCGCATGCGGAAAATCAGAAATCCTGTGACCCGGCAAATCAAGATTCAATCGCCATCCCATGGATTCGGCGGTAACCCGGGCGAACTCATACAGCTCGCGCCCAGTCAGCTGCTCCTTTTCCCAGACGCCCCTGACCTCGTGAAAAAGGCGCTCGGCATCCAGGGCACATTGCTGGTACAGCGCATTGTTTCCCACCGTGAATGTTTGCCCGGCATCGCCTTCCCAGGCATTAAAGCGTGGTGCAATATCCAGGAAGAAAATATCATTCTCTTGCAGCACGATGCCCGGATCGGAGTTCACCTTCATCGGTTTGGTGGTATTGCTGCCAAAACGTACCCGTGTCGGATGCCAGCTCAAGCCCAGGCCAGAGTCCAGCAACACTTGCTTGGCCATGGCTACGGCATCTTCCTCCAGCATGCCTGGAACAATTTTCCCGGAAATATCGCGAATGGCCTGCTGGGTCTTTTGGCGCGCAAGCAGCATGCCATCGACGGAGAAGGCAGGTCCCACTCGCTCTGCAGGGTTCGTGCTGGTATCGGTCATCAGATTTACCTCATTGCTGGTTTGTTGGACATTCCTGTCTGGGCCAGCCTCCATGGCATGGCTCCAGATGCGAAACCAGCTTAGCAAGCGAGAAAGGACGGTGGAAGCGCATCCTCCATCGCATCGGGCCACTGAACCCACAAATCCGGCCACCCCCCCTGCAGAGGCGTGGCGTGAGGGGGCCATTTGTATAATGGCGGGGCCAAATACCCTGGCCTGGAGCAGCCATATCCGCATATATTCCGACAACAGTTCTTCGTCTGACTGCCAGATATTGGCTCCAGGAAGCGAACGCATGAAAACCATTGGGATCATCATTTTTGACCGTTCGCAATCCTTGGACATTGCGGGCCCGCTGGATGTTTTTTCGGAGGCCAATACATTTCTCCTGCCAGACGAGAGGTACCGCTTGATGACCATCGGGATGGATGCTGCGCCTATGCGCTGCTCCAACGGTCTGCGCCTGCTCGCCGATCAGCACTGGAGTGAGGTGAACGAGCCGATAGATACGCTTCTGGTCGCCGGTGGCGGCTCTGATCTTCACGAGCGGGAATTTCCCCCTGATTTCTTTCGCTGGCTAAGAGCCATGGCAAGACAATGCAGGCGCCTGGGCTCCATCTGCAACGGCGCCTTGATTCTGGGGCGAGCCGGACTGCTCGACAACCGGACCGTCACGACGCACTGGGATTCAGCCAGCCTGCTTCAGACCATGTGCCCTGCCGCACAGGTTTCCCCGGACAAGATCTACATCGAGGATGGCAATCTGTATACGTCTGCCGGCGTCACGGCCGGCATTGACCTGTCACTTTTTCTGCTGCGCCAGGACCAGGGGGCTCTCGTGTCCCTCAATGTTGCCAAACGCCTGGTCGTCCTGATGCAGAGAATCGGAAGCCAGTCGCAGTTCAGCCCGTATATCAATGTCTATGCAGACGTCGATTCCCCCATCGCCAAGGCCCAGCGGCATGCGCTGGAGAACCTGCGCAACCCGCTCTCCATGGCAGAGCTGGCGCAAGCAGCACACATGAGTGTGCGCAATTTCTCCCGGCAATTTCTGAAAGAGCTTCACATAACGCCATCGCAGTTTGTGGAGCGGGCACGCGTCGATGCTGCCCGGTCCATGCTGGAGTCCAGCGCCACGCCCTTGAAAACCATTGCCTATGCCTGCGGCTTTGTGGATTCAGAGCGCATGCGCAGGGCATTTGTGCGTTGCATAGGTGTCACGCCGCAGCAGTACCGCAACACGTTCAATCCGGTCAACGCATAGCGGCTTGTAGACCATCGCACAAGGCCGGCCCCATGGCAAAACGGCCACCCATGTCGCCATGGATGGCCGTAGTCAGCGGTTCAGTCCTGCTTACACCAGCAGCGCATTCACCCGCTTCACATAGCCCGCCGGATCGGCCGGCATGCCGCCTTCGGCCAGCAGCGCCTGGTCAAACACGATGTGCGCCAGATCGGCAAAGCGGCCGTCTTCGGCCTGGGCCGATTGCAGCTTCTGGATCAGCGGGTGCTCCAGATTCAC
>JAAYCV010000188.1 GCA_012729605.1 Ramlibacter sp.
GCCGGCCTGGCCACCATGCGTGCCGACCAGCCCGATCTGATGAAGGCGTTCAA
Source organism: Ramlibacter sp. (assembly GCA_012729605.1). Classification (GTDB taxonomy): domain Bacteria; phylum Pseudomonadota; class Gammaproteobacteria; order Burkholderiales; family Burkholderiaceae_C; genus Brachymonas; species Brachymonas wangyanguii. Next base: position 54 of record JAAYCV010000188.1, read on the forward strand.
CGAGATGGCCGGTGCGGCCACCCGCAGTGGCGCGCTGGATGAGAAGACCAAGGAGCTGATCGCGCTGGCGCTGGGCGTAGCCGCTCATTGCGATGCCTGTATCGGCTTTCACATGAAGGCGCTGGTGCGTCTGGGTGCCACGCTGCCTGAAATCGAGGAAGCTCTGGGCATGTGTGTCTACATGGGGGGAGGTCCGTCCCTGATGTATGCGTCCAATGCCTTGGCCGCCTACAAGGAATTCACGGCCCCCTGAGCGCCTGCCGTTTCCTGAGTATCAGCCTGTCCTGCATCATCCAGATGCAGACAGGCCTTTTTGTGTCTGCCCGATTCGTCTCCATTCCGGGACTATCACGATAGCGGGAGCATAATTCCGGCATGACTGCTTCTGCCATTCCGACCTCCTCCCCCTCTTCTGCGGCACGCATCGGCATTGCCGGAGCCGGTGTGCTGGGCCGGCTGCTGGCCTGGCAACTGGCGCATGCCGGCCACCAGGTTACTCTATTCGATCCCGCTGCCGGCCCTGCGCCTTATTACAGTCAGCCGCGCGCCGCCGGCTTTACCGCCGCCGGCATGCTGAGTCCGCTGGCCGAGCTCGAATGTGCCAACTGGGCCGTGGCCGAGCTGGGCTGGCGCAGCATCACGCTGTGGCAACAGCATGTGGAACAGCTGGCCATCCAGGGACAGCAGGTATTCTTTGCACAACGCGGCAGCCTGCTGCTGGCGCACGGCACCGACATGGGCGCGGCGCAGCGCATGCTGGGCGGGCTGCAGAGCAAGGCGCCCGCCGGTCAGCAGACGCCACTGGCCACGCCACTGACTGCCGCCGAGCTGCAGGCGCTGGAGCCAGGCATTGCCCGCCAGCTGCGCGGCTGGATGCTGGAGCAGGAAGGACAGATCCATACCGTCGAGGCGCTGCTGGGTCTGGCCCACGCGGCCGCCGCGCTGGGAGCGGATTTCCGCTGGGGTACGGCAGCGCACCAGATCGATGCGCACCAGATCGATGGCGAACGCTTTGACTGGGTCTTTGACGTGCGCGGACTGGGCGCACGTGAGGACAACCGCGGCACAGGCAACACGGGCACAGCTGATGCGCGCTTTGTTCAGCCGCTGCCGGCCGACAGCGCCCTGCCCGATCAGCGCACGCGCGGCGTGCGTGGCGAGGTGTTCTGGCTCCATGCCCCGGGTGTGGAGCTGCACCGCCCGGTGCGCCTGATGCACCCGCGCCATCGCGTCTATGTGGTACCGCGCCCCGGCGACCTGATCGTGGTGGGTGCCAGCGAAATCGAAAGCGAAGACCGCAGCCCGGTCAGCCTGCGCAGCACGGTGGAGCTGCTCGCAGCAGCGCATGCGGTGCTGCCCGAGCTGACCGAAGCCCGCGTGATCCATACGGAAAGCAATCTGCGCCCGGCCCTGCCGGACAACATGCCGCTGATCCAGGTGACCCATGGCCTGACCC
>JAAYCV010000189.1 GCA_012729605.1 Ramlibacter sp.
CATCGCCAAAGTCGATGTCCACCGGGCACGGCGCAAAGCACTTGTGGCAGACCGTGCAGTGCTCGGCCACGTCCTCGAACTCGCTCCAGTGGCGCAGGCTGACGCCGCGGCGCGTCTGCTCCTCGTACAAAAAGGCTTCGGCCAGCAGCGAAGTCGCCAGGATCTTGTTGCGCGGGCTGTACAGCAGGTTGGCGCGCGGCACGTGCGTGGCACACACCGGCTTGCACTTGCCGCAGCGCAGGCAGTCCTTCACGCTGTCCACGATCGAGCCGATATCGCTCTGCTGCATGATGATGGACTCGTGCCCCATCAGACCGAAGCTGGGCGTGTAGGCATTGGTCAGGTCGGCCAATGCCGTGGTGCCGGCATAGACAGCCCGCTGGGAGTCGCTCATCACCACCGGACGCAGCAGCTTGCCCTTGTTGAAGTGGCCTTCGGGGTCAATGCGCGCCTTGTAGTCGGCAAACGGTGCCAGTTCCTCGTCGGTCAGGAATTCCAGCTTGGTGATGCCGATGCCGTGCTCGCCCGAAATCACGCCGTCCAGGCTGCGCGCCAGCGCCATGATGCGCTTGACCGCCTCGTGCGCCAGTTGCAGCATGTCGTAGTCATCGCTGTTGACCGGGATGTTGGTGTGCACGTTGCCGTCGCCGGCGTGCATGTGCAGCGCCACCCAGACACGGCCCTTGAGCACGCGCTGATGCACGGCATCGATGGCGTCAAGCAGCGGCTTGTAGGCTTCGCCCAGGAAAATCGCCTGGAACGGCTTGCGCAGCTGGGTTTTCCAGCTGGCGCGCAGGGAATGGTCCTGCAGCTCCAGGAAATGGGCATCAATATGGTCGGACCAGTCCTGCCATTGGGCGCGCACCTCGGTCACCAGTTGCCTGGCCTTGGCCACGCGGCCCGGCAGCAGGTCACGCGCATCACCGCTTTCCATGGCGGCGGCTTCGGCATCGAACTTGCCCAGCGGCAGCACCGGCTGGTCAAAAAAGGTCAGCAGCTCGTCACACAGCTGGATCTTGTTGCGCAGGCTCAACTCGATGTTGATACGCTCGATGCCATCGGTGTACTCGGCCATGCGCGGCAGCGGAATCACCACGTCCTCGTTGATCTTGAAGGCGTTGGTGTGGCGGCTGATGGCCGCCGTCCGCTTGCGATCGGCCCAGAATTTCTTCGCCGCTTCGGGCGTGGTGGCAATAAAGCCCTCGCCGGCACGGCTGTTGGCAATGCGCACTACCTCGCTGGTGGCGCGGGCCACGGCATCCGGATCGTCACCCACGATATCGCCAATCAGCACCATCTTGGGCAGGCCGCTGCCGCCCAGCTCCCCGCTGGAGCCGCGCTGGCTCTTGGTCGCATAGCCCACGGCCTTCAGGTAGCGGTCGTCCAGGTGTTCCAGGCCGGCCAGCATCACGCCGCTGCGCTTTTGCTCCTCGAACATGAAGTCACGGATCTCGACGATGCTGGGCACGGCCAGCTTGGCGCTGCCAAAAAACTCCAGGCAAACGGTGCGGCTGTGCGCCGGCATGCGGTGCATGACCCAGCGCGCGCTGGTGATCAGGCCGTCACAGCCCTCTTTCTGGATGCCGGGCAAGCCGCTGAGGAACTTGTCGGTCACGTCCTTGCCCAGACCTTCCTTGCGGAAGGTAGCGCCCGGAATGTCCAGGCGCTCGGTGCGCAGCGGCGTCTTGCCATCGGCCTCGAAATAGCGCAGCTCGAAGCTGGCCATCTCGGCATCATGGATCTTGCCCATGTTGTGGCCAATGCGGTGCACCTCCAGCCACTTGGCGTCGGGCGTGACCATGCGCCAGCTGGCCAGGTTGTCCAGCGCCGTGCCCCACAGCACGGCCTTCTTGCCACCGGCGTTCATGGCGATGTTGCCGCCAATGCAGGAGGCCTCGATGCTGGTGGGATCCACCGCAAACACCAGGCCGGCACGCTCGGCCGCCTCGGCCACGCGGATGGTCACCACACCGGCACCGGTCCACACGGTAGGCACCGCATGGTCCATGCCGGGCAGCTGCACCATCTCGACCTCGGTCAGCTGGTCGAGCTTTTCGGTGTTGATGACGGCACTCTTCCAGGTCAGCGGGATGGCACCGCCGGTGTAGCCGGTACCGCCGCCACGCGGCACGATGGTCAGGCCCAGATCGACACAGCCCTTGACCAGTTCGGCCATTTCGGCCTCGGTATCGGGCGTGAGCACCACCAAGGGATACTCGACGCGCCAGTCGGTGGCGTCGGTCACGTGGCTGACACGGCTCAGGCCATCAAACTTGATATTGTCCTTGCGCGTATGGCGACCCAGGCGGCGCTGCACCTGCTGGCGCAACTCCAGTGTCACGCCGAAGGAGCGCTCGAAGCTGTTGACCGCCTCGTGTGCCAGCCCCAGCAGTTCGGCCACGGCAGCATCACGGCGCTCATCGTGGCCGGACTTGCCGCCACCACGGCGCTTGTCGATCTCGCCCAGGCGATGGCGCATGGCCTCGATCAGCATGGCACGGCGCTTGGGGTTGTCCAGCAGGTCGTCCTGCACATAGGGGTTGCGCTTGATCACCCACATGTCGCCCAGCACCTCGTACAGCATGCGGGCGGAACGGCCGGTTTCACGCTCGCTGCGCAGTTCGGTCAACAGCTCCCAGCCATGGTGGCCCATCAGGCGTTCCACGATCTCGGCGTCAGAGAAGCTGGTGTAGTTGTAGGGAATCTCGCGGATACGCTGGCGGCCATCGGTGGCGGCCAGCAGGTTCTTGTGCATTACGGGTGCATTCATGGCGATCAGGGCCTCATGACGCATCGCGCCTGGAGCGGGCGGGACGCTGGGTGAAATCTGGCGCAAACAAGGATTTTAGTCCAAGGGGCTGCACCGGATGTCCGTGTGGATACTGCACCGCAACAAGGATGCAGCAAAAGCCGCTGCCCCGGGCTCAGCGGGGATCGGAATGATCTGTATTACTTGCGAGCACATCTGCCAAAGGCAAGGCCGGGCGGTAGCGGCGCAACAGCCAGACCTGGCAGGCCCCTGTCACCACGGCCAGCGCGATATAGGTCGTCATGGCCCCATCCCCCAGCAACACCGCCCCTGCCAGCAGCACCAGGGCACCGGCCAGGAACAGGCGCAGCCACTGCTGCCTCCAGCCCAGGGTAATGGCATGGCGGCGCGCAAACAGGCGATGCCAGAGCTGCAGCACGCTGGCCATCCAGATGGCCGGCAGCAGCAGGTTGAACAGGTGGTTGAGCAGATCGACAGGTCCCATGGTGTAGTGGCTTGTGCGACTGTTGTACGGCTGTGCAGACAGAAGCAAACAGGGATTTTATAATGCTGCGCATGTCAGTATGGGCCTTGGGCATCAACCACAATACCGCGCCGCTGGATTTGCGTGGCCGTTTCGCATTTGCCTTCGAGCAAATGGGACCGGCCCTGCATGGTCTGCGCCAGACGTTTGCGCACCATCCGGAAGCCGCCATCATCTCCACCTGCAACCGCACCGAGGTGTATTGCGCGAGTGACCGCATCGATATCGCACACACGCTGGACTGGCTGGCCCAGGCCGGCGGCGTCAGCAGCGATGCACTGCGCCAGTACACCTACACGCTGCAGAACGATACCGCCGCGCGCCACGCCTTCCGCGTCGCCAGCGGGCTCGATTCCATGGTGCTGGGCGAGGCCCAGATCCTGGGCCAGATGAAGGACGCGGTGCGCGCCGCCGAAGCCGCCGGCAGCCTGGGCACCACGCTCAACCAGCTGTTCCAGCGCAGCTTCTCGGTCGCCAAGCAGGTGCGCAGCAGTACCGAAATCGGCGCCCACAGCATCAGCATGGCCGCCGCTGCCGTGCGTCTGGCCTCGCAACTGTTCGAGGACATCGGCAAGATCCGCATCCTTTTCGTCGGTGCGGGCGAGATGATCGAGCTGGCCAGCACCCACTTTGCCGCGCGCAATCCGAAGCAGATCGTGATTGCCAACCGCACCATGGAGCGCGGCGAGGCCCTGGCCAGCCGCTTTGGCGGCAGCGTCATGAAGCTGGCCGATATCCCCGATCGCCTGCACGAGTTCGATGCCGTCATCAGCTGTACCGCCAGCACCCTGCCCATCATCGGCCTGGGGGCCGTAGAGCGCGCGCTGAAGAAGCGCCGCCACCGCCCCATGTTCATCGTGGACCTGGCCGTGCCGCGCGATATCGAGCCCGAGGTCAAGGCCCTGTCCGATGCCTACCTCTACACCGTGGACGATCTCGCCAGCGTGGTGCAGACCGGGCAGGCCCAGCGCCAGGCCGCCGTGTCGCAAGCCGAGGCCATCATCGATGAAGGCGTGCGCAACTTCATGCACTGGCTGCAGCAACGTGATCCGCACTATGGCGTGGTATCGTTGATCCGTGAAGTACAGGACCAGACCGAGCAATGGCGTGCGCTGGAGCTGGCCAAGGCCCGCAAGCGCCTGGCCAAGGGCGATGACATCGACGCCGTGCTCGAGGCACTCAGCCGCGGCCTCACACAGAAGATGCTGCACGGCGCCCTGTCCGAACTGCGCCAGCCCGATCTGGCGACCCAGGTGCACGCCAGCGATGCGGTGCGCCGTTTCTATCTCCGCAGCAACAGGAACCAAGCCAAGGCATGAGTGATACAACGCAGGACCGCATCTGGTGGTTTGCCGTCGACCAGCAGAAATCCGGCCCCTACACCCGCGCCGAATTGCAGGAGCAGGCCCGTCAAGGCCGCTTCGGCATGAACGACCATGTCTGGCACAACGGCCTGACCGAGTGGATGCCGGCACGTGATGTCCCCGGCCTGTGGCAGTCCACCGGACTGCAGCCGGCTGCCGATGCCGCACCGCCGCCGGCTCCAGCCGGCTGGAGCCCCTCCGCAGCCCCGCTAGCCGCACAGGGCACGCAGCGCATGGGCTTTATCACCGCAGTCCAGACCTGCCTGCGCAAGTACGCCGATTTCTCCGGCCGTGCTTCGCGTTCCGAGTATTTCTGGTTCCTGCTGTTCTACTACATCGTCGCCCTGCCCGCCGCCCTGCTGCTGAGCGAGGAACAGGCCACGGCGCTGACCCTGCTGTCGGCCGTGGCCGTGCTGGCCTTTTCGCTGCCCATGTACGCCGTGGGCGCGCGCCGCCTGCACGATACCGGCCTGAGTGGCTGGTGGCAGCTGCTGCATGTGTTCAGCATCATCGGCAGCGTGATCGTGCTGGTCCTGACCCTGCGCCAGGGCGAGCCGGGCAGCAACAAGTACGGCCCGCCGCTGATCTAGCGCCGCACGCTCCCCTGCCCCGCCTTCCAGGCCTGCCCGCGCAGGCCTGTTGTCCGATTCCCGCCGGCCCGTCTTGCCATGAAGCCCTTTCTCCGCACCCAGCTGCAGCGCTACGCCGAACGCCAGCACGAACTCGATTTCCTGCTCAGCCGCGAGGACATCATGCAGGACATGGACAAGTTCCTGGCGCTCTCGCGCGAGCACAGCCAGATCACGCAGATCGCCGGCCGCTGGCAGCGCTACCAGCAGGTCGAGACCGATATCGCTACCGCGCAGGAGCTGCTGGACGATGCCGACATGGCCGAGATGGCCGAAGAGGAAATCCAGTCCGGCCAGGCCGAGCTGACCACGCTGGAAAACGAGCTGCAGCGCCTGCTGCTGCCCAGGGACCCGGACGCCGAACGCCCGGCCTATGTGGAAATCCGCGCCGGCACCGGCGGTGACGAATCCGCCCTGTTTGCCGGCGACCTGGCGCGCATGTACATGCGCTACGCCGAAACCCAGGGCTGGCGCGTGGAAACCATGAGCGAATCGCCGGCCGAACTGGGCGGCTACAAGGAAATCGTGCTGCGGCTGGAAGGCCCGGACAGCAGCGATACGCATCTGGGCGTGTACGGCACGCTGATGTTCGAATCCGGCGGTCACCGCGTGCAGCGCGTGCCGGTCACCGAATCGCAAGGTCGCGTGCACACCAGCGCCTGCACCGTGGCCGTGATGCCCGAACCCGACCCGGCCCAGGCCATCACGCTCAACCCGGCCGATCTGCGCATCGATACCTTCCGCGCCAGCGGCGCCGGCGGCCAGCACGTCAACAAGACCGATTCCGCCGTGCGCGTGGTGCATCTGCCCACCGGCATCGTGGCCGAGTGCCAGGATGGCCGCAGCCAGCACAGCAACAAGGCCAAGGCGCTGCAGGTGCTGCAAGCGCGTATCCAGGAGCAGGAGCGCAGCGCCCGTGCCGCCAAGGAGGCCGCGCTGCGCAAGGGTCTGGTCGGCAGCGGCGACCGCAGCGACCGCATCCGC
>JAAYCV010000190.1 GCA_012729605.1 Ramlibacter sp.
CGGCGCTGGATGCGGACGGTATCGACCTTGACCAGTCCTTCCTGCGCCGGCAGCCAGCGGGTTTTCCAGTTCATTCAGGGCGCTGTTCGATGCGGTAGCCAAAGCCGCGGATGGAGCGCAAGGCGATGCCATAGGGATCGAGCTTGGCACGCAGGCGCGAGATATAGACCTCGACCGCGTTGAGCGTGATTTCCTTGTCCCAGCCAGTGAGCGCCTGCAGCAGCTTGTCCTTGCTGACGGGCTTGGGGGCGTGCAGCATCAGGTACTGCAGCACGGTCCATTCGCGCGGACCGACATCGAGCGGCTGCTCGTCGGCCATGACCTGGCGCGCGGCGGTGTCAAGCGAGATGCGGCCGAGTGTCAGCACCGAGCTGGTCGCTGCCTGCGAACGGCGCAGCAGTGCGCGCAGGCGCGCCAGCAATTCGGGCAGCTCGAAGGGCTTGACCATGTAGTCGTCAGCGCCGGCATCCAGGCCCTGCACCCGGTCGTCGAGCGAATCACGCGCCGTCAGCATCAGCACCGGAATCGACAGGCCGCGTTCGCGCATGCGCTCGGTCAGCGCCATGCCGTCCATCTGTGGCAGGCCAACGTCGATGATGGCGGCATCAAAGGTATCGGAGGTGAGCGCGTCCAGCGCCGATTCGGCACTGCCCACGGCATCGACCACATAGCCGCCAGCCGAGGTCAGGCCCTGCTTGATGCCGTCGGCCAGCATCTGATCATCTTCTACCAGTAACAATCGCATGGGGATGGGCTCCGTATGGCTGCAGGAACAGGCTTCCATTGTGCCTGCACCCGGAAAGACCGGCACCGGCAGCAGGGAGATGTATTCTGCTCCTACAATCTGCCAGATTTACCCAGGGGAGGCAAGACTATGGAATGTACCGTCAGCTGGACCGGCGGACTCGATACCCGCTCAAGCATGGGCTTTGTGGCCGAAACCGGCAGTGGCCATGTGGTGATGATGGATGGTGCGCCTGACGCCGCCAAGCCGGAAAACGGCGGCCGCAACCTGGCACCGCGCCCGATGGAACTGCTGCTGAGCGGTCTGGGCGGCTGTGCCGCCTACGATGTAGTGCTGATCCTGAAACGCGGCCGCCACCAGGTGGAAGGCTGCAGCGTGGCGATCGAGGCCGAGCGCGCCGAGACCGATCCCAAGGTGTTCACGCGCATCCACATGCAGTTCACCATTCGTGGCAAGGACATTCCGGCCAGCGCCGCCGAGCGCGCGATTGCCATGAGCCACGACAAGTACTGTTCGGCCAGCCAGATGCTGGGCAAGACCGCGACTATCACGACCGGTCTGACGCTAGCCGAAAGCGCATGAATTCGCCATGACAAAATAGTGAAAAACGCGACTTTTTAACGTTACATGGCGTCAATACGTTGCCATTTGCAGACAAAACCCTGCGAATCGTGATTTTTTTGACGCATTGCAGCAAACTTCTTGCGAACGCCCGTGCACAAAACTGCAATTGTGGCTACACTCGAGTCGTTGCATATTCAGTTTCATGCAATAGTTGTCTCCTCCACCCTCTTATCAGGTGGATTCACCCCAAGTCTTCGGACTTGGGGTTTTTTTGGTCTGGCAAAGCTTGATCAGCTGGCGCGCTGCGCCGGTTCAATCGTCAATCTGAGCCCCAGTGCCGCGATTACCTTGAACAGGGTCTCGGAGCTGGGTGCACGCTCTCCACTCAGGCTCTTGTACAGGCTTTCGCGAGACAAGCCGGTTGCCTTGGCCAGTTGCGTCATTCCGCGTGCACGCGCCACGTCTCCCAAAGCTGCAGCCAGCTCCAGCGGATCATTGTCTTCCAGCACCTGTCGCAGGTATTCGGCCACCTCGTCATCGTTGGTGAGGTAGTTGGCCATGTCAAAGGGCCGGGTCTTGCTGTTGCTCATGAGGTGATCTCCCTGGCCATGGCTTGTGCCGCGGCGATATCCAGCGCCTGGCTGGACTTGTCACCACCGCCCAGCATGATGATCAGCACGTTGCCGCGCTGCGTGTAGTACATGCGCCAGCCGGGACCGAAGAATTCGCGCATCTCCCAGACGCCGTCTCCAACCAGTTTCACGTCACCGAGATTGCCATTCTTGGCACGGTTGACGCGCCGGCGCAGGCGGATACGTGTGGACATATCGCGAATGGAGTCTACCCAACTGGCGAACGCCTCGGTTTCCAGGACGGTGTACATGGATGATTGTATCCCTGAGGCTACATGTGCACAAGAAGCCATTCCTTTTCACTTGCTTCTTTGTGTGACTACGGATGAGGAAAGATGCTGCTCACGTCACCTTCTTCTACGTCTTTACTAGAATAATTTTAATACCTTTTTATTATTCTGTTTTCAGATATCAACGAGTCGCTGACGAAAAAAAAGCCAGCCCCTTTCAGGACTGGCCCCTGCGCGTTCAAACGCTGGTTAGCAGGCTATCAGTTCGCCTCAGCCGGCTCTGCCTTGCCAGCCTTGGGCTCCTTCTTCAGCGGCGGCTGGATGTCCAGCACGATGCCGCTGTTCTCTTCCTGCTTTTCGTCGTAGTCCACCGTCAGGCGGCCAGCTTCGGTCAGGCGGCCGAACAGCAGTTCGTCAGCCAGCGCCTTGCGAATGGTGTCCTGGATCAGGCGCTGCATCGGGCGGGCGCCCATCAGCGGATCAAAGCCCTTCTTGGCGAGGTGCTTGCGCAGCACGTCGGTGAAGGTGGCCTCGACCTTCTTCTCCATCAGCTGCTGTTCCAGCTGCAGCAGGAACTTGTCCACCACGCGCAGGATGACCTGCTCGTCCAGCGGCTTGAAGCTGACCATGGCGTCCAGCCGGTTGCGGAACTCGGGCGTGAACAGGCGCTTGATGTCGGCCATTTCATCCCCGCTCTCGCGCTTGGTGGTAAAGCCGATGGTGCTCTTGTTCATGGCCTCGGCGCCGGCGTTGGTGGTCATGATGATCACCACGTTGCGGAAGTCGGCCTTGCGCCCGTTGTTGTCGGTCAGCGTACCGTGGTCCATCACCTGCAGCAGCACGTTGAAGATGTCCGGGTGCGCCTTCTCGATCTCGTCGAGCAGCAGCACGCAGTGCGGTTTCTTGCTGATCTGTTCGGTCAGCAGGCCACCCTGATCAAAGCCGACATAACCCGGCGGCGCACCAATCAGGCGACTGACCGCATGGCGCTCCATGTACTCGGACATGTCGAAACGCACCAGATCCACGCCCATGATGTAGGCGAGCTGCTTGGCGGCTTCGGTCTTGCCGACACCGGTGGGACCGCTGAACAGGAAGGCGCCAATCGGCTTGTCCTGCTTGCCCAGGCCGGAGCGCGCCATCTTGACACTGGCTGCCAGCACCTCGAGCGCCTTGTCCTGGCCGAACACCACGCTCTTCAGGTCACGCTCCAGCGTGGCCAGCTTGCTGCGGTCATCGCTGCTGACGCTGGCCGGCGGGATGCGCGCGATCTTGGCCACGATGTCCTCGATCTCGTTCTTGCCGATGGTCTTCTTGCGCTTGCTGGCCACCAGCACACGCTGGGCCGCACCGGCTTCGTCGATCACGTCGATCGCCTTGTCGGGCAGCTGGCGGTCGTTGATGTACTTGGCCGACAGCTCGGCCGCCGCCTGCAGCGCCGCTTGCGCGTACTTGACGTTGTGGTGTTCCTCGAAGCGCGACTTCAGGCCCTTGAGGATGTCCACCGTCTGCTCCACGGTCGGCTCCACCACTTCCACCTTCTGGAAACGGCGTGACAGCGCCGCATCCTTCTCGAAGATGCCGCGGTACTCGGTAAAGGTGGTCGCGCCGATGCACTTGAGCTGGCCGCTGGACAACGCCGGCTTGAGCAGGTTGGAGGCGTCCATGGTGCCACCGGAAGCGGCACCGGCACCGATCAGGGTGTGGATCTCATCGATGAACAGGATCGCGTCCGGCTTTTCCTTCAGCGACTTGAGCACGCCCTTGAGGCGCTGCTCGAAATCGCCGCGGTACTTGGTACCGGCCAGCAGCGCGCCCATGTCGAGCGCGTAGACCTCGCCATTGGCCAGCACCTCGGGCACCGTACCCTGGGTGATGCGCCAGGCCAGGCCTTCGGCGATGGCCGTCTTGCCGACGCCAGCCTCGCCGACCAGCAGCGGGTTGTTCTTGCGGCGGCGGCACAGGATCTGGATCACGCGCTCGACTTCAAAGTCGCGGCCGATCAGCGGATCGATCTTGCCTTCCTTGGCAGCCTGGTTCAGGTTGTTGGTGAACTGGTCCAGCGGCGAGCCTTTTTCGCCGCGCTCGCTGGAGGCCGGCTCTTCGCCAGCGCCTTCGCCCGGGCTGCCCTCATCGGGCTTGTGCGATTCCTCGGATTCGCCACTCTTGCGGATGCCGTGCGCGATGTAGTTGACGACGTCGAGACGCGTCACGCCCTGCTGGTGCAGGTAGTACACGGCATGCGAATCCTTTTCGCCGAAGATGGCGACCAGCACGTTGGCGCCGGTGACTTCCTTCTTGCCATTGCCGGTGCTTTGCACGTGCATGATGGCGCGCTGGATGACGCGCTGGAAGCCCAGCGTCGGCTGGGTGTCGACCTCATCGGTGCCCGGCAGCTGCGGGCTGTGGTCCTGGATGAAGTTGGCGAGCGAAGTGCGCAAGTCGTCCACGTTGGCGGCGCAGGCGTGCAGTACTTCGGAGGCACTCGGGTTGTCCAGCAGTGCCAGCAGCAGATGTTCCACGGTGAGGAATTCGTGCCGCTGTTGCCGTGCCTCGACAAACGCCATGTGCAGTGTCACTTCAAGTTCTTGAGCGATCATTTCGGGTTCCTTTCACACAGCATTCGGAAGCCCCATGTTAACCGGAATCTCCCATGCTGCCTTGGGCAGAACATGGGGCTTTCCAGCAGTTATTCAACCGGCTCGCTCACACATTGCAACGGATGGCCAGAGGAGCGCGCCGCCTCCATCACCTGCTCGACCTTGGTCTGGGCGATATCGCGCGTGTAGACGCCGCAGATGCCGCGGCCTTCCATGTGCACCTTCAGCATGATGCTGGTGGCCGTCTCGCGGTCCTTGTTGAAGAACTCCTGCAGCACCAGCACCACGAACTCCATCGGCGTGAAGTCGTCATTGAGCAGCACCACCTGGTGCATGGCAGGCGGCCTGGTCGGCTGCAGGCGCGGCTTGGCGACCACGACGGCATCGCCCTGGCGTTGCGGGGTGGCGGGAGGCTGGTTGGGTTGCTTGGGAGTCTTGCTGGCCATAGTAGGGAGATTGTCGCCGAATCGCCGCCGGCTTGCAGCAGATCGACTCGGAGACGCGTCAATCCGATTGGCTTTGCCGGACTGGCGGACGCCTGCAGTTGCGCCGGACGCACATCGGCAGAACAACCCATTGACACGGCCGCTTGTCTATTCGTAACATTCCGCTCCAAATGCTGCATCCATTCGGATAGTACGCAGGTAACAAGAAAACCAACATCCCGGATACGGGGAGACAGGCATATGGCAACAGGGACAGTCAAGTGGTTTAGCGACGCCAAGGGCTACGGCTTTATCGAGCCGGACGGTGAAGCCGGCAAGGATATCTTTGCGCACTTTTCCGCGATCCAGATGGAGGGCTTTCGCACCCTGCGCATGGGCTCGCGCGTGAGCTACGAGTTGCATGATGGTCCCAAGGGGCCGCACGCCCTGAACATTGCCCCGCTGCTCGGCGAAGAGCAGCCAGAACCCCCGGCCAGTACGCGCGAGGACAGCGGCCCGGTGGTACTGGATCCCGCCGGCGACCGCCCGGCCATGCGCGATCCCGTGGAAGAAGGCGTGAAACCGCTGCAGTTCTGATGTCGGTCGACCGGGACTGACCTGCTCATCCATTCCCGCAGGCACAAAAAACCCGGCGCCTCCAAAGAAGCGCCGGGCATCATGCTGTCTGCCTGGGCCGCAGCGACGGCCCGGATGCAGATTACATGTTGTCGATCATCACCTGGCCAAAGCCGGAGCAACTGACCTGGGTTGCACCTTCCATCAGGCGGGCGAAGTCATAGGTCACCTTCTTGCTCTTGATGGACTTGCCCATGGAGCTGATGATCAGATCGGCGGCTTCGGTCCAGCCCATGTGGCGCAGCATCATTTCGGCGGACAGGATTTCGGAACCGGGGTTCACGTAGTCCTTGCCGGCGTACTTGGGCGCGGTGCCGTGGGTGGCTTCGAACATGGCCACGCTGTCAGACAGGTTGGCACCCGGAGCGATACCGATACCGCCGACCTGGGCTGCCAGGGCGTCGGACACGTAGTCGCCGTTCAGGTTCAGGGTGGCGATCACGCTGTACTCTGCGGGGCGCAGCAGGATCTGCTGCAGGAAGGCGTCAGCAATGCTGTCCTTGATGACGATCTCGTTGCCGTTCTTCGGGTTCTTGATCTTCATCCACGGACCGCCGTCGATCAGCTCGCCGCCGAATTCGGTCTGGGCCAGTTCGTAGGACCAGTCACGGAAGCCACCTTCGGTGAACTTCATGATGTTGCCCTTGTGCACGATGGTGACGGAGGGCTTGTCGTTGTCGATGGCATACTGGATGGCCTTGCGCACCAGACGCTGCGTGCCTTCCTTGGACACCGGCTTGACACCGATACCGGAAGTTTCCGGGAAGCGGATCTTGGTCACGCCGAATTCTTCCTGCAGGATCTTGATCAGCTTCTTGGCCTTGTCGGACTGGGCTTCGAATTCGATGCCGGCGTAGATGTCTTCGCTGTTCTCGCGGAAGATCACCATGTTGGTCTTCTGCGGCTCTTTCACCGGAGACGGCACGCCTTCAAAGTACTGGATCGGGCGCAGGCAGACGTACAGGTCCAGCTCCTGGCGCAGGGCCACGTTCAGGGAGCGGATACCACCGCCAACGGGGGTAGTCAGCGGGCCCTTGATGGACACCACGTAGTCCTTGATGGCGTGCAGGGTTTCTTCCGGCAGCCAGACGTCGGGGCCGTACACCTTGGTGGACTTTTCACCGGCGTAGACTTCCATCCAGTGGATCTTGCGCTTGCCGCCGTAGGCCTTGGCCACGGCAGCGTCAACCACCTTCAGCATCACGGGCGTGATGTCAAAACCAGTACCGTCGCCCTCGATGTAGGGAATGATGGGCTGATCCGGCACGTTCAGGGACATGTCGGCGTTGACGGTAATTTTCTCGCCCTCGGTGGGCACCTTGATATGCTGGTAAGACATAGTCGCTCCGTATTGGTTATTCGCAATGTGAGACACATACCGGTTCGTCGGGGCATGGGTCATGCCACGCCTGCACGGTGTGTGGCTCCATTTTAAGGCCAAATGTCACACATGAGGTCCTGCGGGGTTTCCATGGGAACTTCGGCGCTGCCTACAATTCCAAACTGGATCATCCCGAGAAAAGCCACCATGAAACTGCGTCCCCTGCTGCTGTCCTGCGCCCTGCTGCTGCCCCTGTCCTTGCCCATGGCACAGGCGCAAAGCCCGTTCCTGAACCAGCCCCAGCTGGACCTGCCGCGCGCCACGCTGCAGGCCGGCCGCCAGCAGATCAGCGTACAGCTGGCGGAAACACCGCTGCAGCGCCAGATCGGCCTGATGCACCGCCGCCAGATGCCGAAGCACGAGGGCATGCTGTTCGTGTTCGAGCAGCCCGGCGTGCAGTGCTTCTGGATGAAGAACACGCTGTTGCCGCTGACCGCCGCCTTTCTTGACGATGCCGGCCGCATCGTGAACCTGGCCGACATGCAGCCGCAATCCGAACAGCAGCATTGCTCGGCCAAGCCGGTGCGCTATGTGCTGGAGATGAACCAGGGCTGGTTCCGCCAGCAGGGACTGCGTGCCGGCATGCGGCTGAAGCACCCAGTGTTTGATGCCGCGCTGACACCCGCCAGGCGCTGATCCTTTTCATGCGCCCATGAAAAACGGCCTGCCGGAAATTCCGGTCAGGCCGTTATTGCTGGTGCCAGCCTGTCAGATAACAGGCAGCTCAGGGCATCAGGCGAAGTTTTCTTCGGCGAACTTCCAGTTGGCCAGCTTGTTCAGGAAGGCTTCCACGAACTTGGGGCGGGCGTTGCGGTAGTCGATGTAGTAGGCGTGCTCCCAGACGTCAACCGTCAGCAGGGCCTTGTCGTCGGTCGTCAGCGGCGTGCCGGCCGGGCCGGTGTTGACGATGTCCACGCTGCCATCAGCCTTCTTCACCAGCCAGGTCCAGCCGGAACCGAAGTTGCCCACGGCAGACTTGGTGAAGGCTTCCTTGAAGGCATCGAAGCTGCCCCACTTGGCGTTGATGGCATCCGCCAGGGCGCCGGACGGCTGGCCGCCGCCGTTGGGCGTCAGGCAGTTCCAGAAGAAGGTGTGGTTCCAGATCTGGGCAGCGTTGTTGTAGATGCCACCGGAAGACTTCTTCACGATCTCTTCGAGTTCCATGTTCTCGAACTCGGTGCCCTTTTGCAGGTTGTTCAGGTTGTCCACATAGGCCTTGTGGTGCTTGCCGTGGTGGTATTCCAGGGTTTCCTTGGAATAGTCAGGCTCCAGGGCGTCAATGGCAAACGGCAGGGCGGGCAGTTGGTGTTCCATGCTAGTGTCCTTGTCAGATGTGGTGTGGGTATTCGCTGTCTCCTGCCGCGCAGCCGGGGCAGGAGCCGGCACGCCAGACTGGCAGCCGGGTACCGCTGCCTGCCGCAAGACGGCTGGTCAGTGGTCCGGATCATTGTCGCACAAAGGCCGGATTCCATTTCCGGCACAAGGGATATGGATTTGCCCTAGTCGGCAGTGGCCGGACGCAGCTCGACCTGGCCATCGTGCATCGTGGCGCGGATGCGGTCGGCCTGGCGCAGCTGCTGTGCGCTGCCGAGCACCTGGCCGGCCTCGTCCTGCAGCAGGGCGTAGCCGCGCTGCAGCACCAGCGCGGGATCGAGCAGGCGCAGCGCCTGGTCGGCGCGGGCCAGCCGGCTGGCGGATTGCTGCAGCGCCTGCTGGCTCCCCTGGTGCAGATCCTGCTGCAGGCCTTGCAGCTGCTGGCCGGCATCGCGCAGATCGCGCTGCGCCAGCGCCTGTAGCCGCTGTTGCAGTTGCTGCAGCCGGGCCGACTGTTCGCCCACCGTGCCCTGGCGGTGCACCACCAGATGCAGGCACTGCTGCAGTTGTTGCAAGCGGCTGCGGCGCTGCTCCTGGCCGCGCTGGCGCTGCTGTTGCAGGCGCAGGCCGAGCGCCTGCAGGTGCAGCTGCTGCGCATGCGCACGCTGGCCGCTGCGCGCCAGCCCCCAGCCCAGGCGATCGAGCCGCTGCGCGGCACCATCGAGCTGGCGCTGCACCAGCTGTTGCAGGCGTTGCCTGCGTGCCAGCGCCAGCTGCCAGGCGTCTTCGGCCGGCAGCGCCGCCAGCTCTGCGGCGGCGGTCGGCGTGGGCGCGCGCAGATCGGCACAGAAATCGGCAATCGTGACATCGGTTTCGTGGCCGATACCGCTGATCAGCGGCACCGGGCTTTGCACGATGGTATGCGCCAGCCGCTCGTCGTTGAAGGCCCACAGGTCTTCCAGCGAACCGCCGCCGCGCACCAGCAGGATGGTGTCGATCGGCGGTGCCAGCGTGGCCTCGCCAGCCTGCTGGCGGCGCACCAGGGCGTAGAGCGATTCCAGCGCGTCCACCAGCGTGGCCGGCGCCGCCGCACCCTGCACCAGCGCCGGCACCAGCAGCACCGGCACTTGCGGCGCACGCCGCTGCAGCGCGATTGCCACGTCACGCAGTGCCGCGGCGCCGAGCGAGGTGACCAGGCCGATGCCGCGCGGAAATGCGGTCGGCGTGCGCTTGCGCGCCGGATCGAACAGGCCTTGCGCCTCCAGCGCCGCCTTGCGCCGCAGGAAGTCCTCGTACAACGCGCCCTGGCCGGCACGCTGCATGCGCTCGACGATCAGCTGCAGGTCGCCACGGCCTTCGTACACCGTGATACGCGCCTGCACCTCGACCAGTTCGCCGTCGCGCGGCATCCAGCCGAGCTGGCTGGCGGCACGGCGAAACAGCGCACAGCGCAGCTGGCCGGTGCTGTCCTTCAGGCTGAAGTAGCAGTGGCCGCTGGCGGCACGGCTGAAGCCGCTGAGCTCGCCTCGCACGGTGACATAGCCAAAGCGCGCCTCCAGCGTATCAGCCACCGCACGGCATAGCGCACCGACCTGCCAGACGCGCTGGCGCGGGACTTCAGCGTGCTCCATGGCACCCCTCCGGCCGCAGGTAGTCCACAGTGTTGCCTGATGTCACGAAGCCTGAACATCCGCCCGCAAGTGCCAATGAGTTCGTCATAACTTGTTGATTTTTATGAAAATTAAACCTGCTCAAAATGTAGTCAACCTGTCACACACACGATGAATCGCGGGTTTGGAGCATTTGTTGGGTCACTATCCACAAAGTTATCCACAGCTTGCGTGGACAATTCCACAGGCCCTGGCGGAGCGCTGCAAATGAAGCGTTTAGCCGGCAATGCTTCAGTGCTACACCCCGCCGTGACACACAGATCGCTACAACCCCGGATGATACCGGCCGCCCCGCCAGCTGCCGGGCAGGTGATAATAGCCGTTGACCTTTTACCCGCTGCCGTACTCCCGCCCTCCTCCCCTGCCATGTGGTCTGATTCCGCCTTTCTGCACCGTACCCTGCCGCGTATCTGGCAGCAACGCGGTCTGGCCTCCATGCTGTTGCGCCCGTTGTCGGCGCTGTACGGCCTGGTCTGGCGCTGGCAGCGCCGGCGCGCCGTGCGCAGCAACCGCACCCGGCTGCCGGTCCCGGTGCTGGTGATCGGCAACGTGGTGGCCGGCGGGGCCGGCAAGACACCGACCACCATCGCCACGGTGCAGCACTTCCAGTCGCTCGGCATTCCGCTGGGCGTCATTTCGCGCGGCTATGGCCGCAGCGCCGATGCCCCGGACTGCGTCTGCATCACGCCCGATATCGATGCCGCCATTGGTGGTGACGAGCCGGTGCTGATTCACCTGCGTACCGGCGTGCCGGTAGTCGTCTGCGCTGACCGCACCCGTGCGGCGCAACAGCTGCTCAAGCTCTACCCGCAGACGCGGCTGATCCTGTGCGATGACGGCCTGCAGCACCATGCGCTGCTGCGCGATGGCGAGATCTGCGTGATCGACGAGCGCGGCATCGGCAACGGCCTGCTGCTGCCGGCCGGTCCGCTGCGCGAGCCCTGGCCGCGCGCGGTCGATATCGTGCTGCTCACCGGCCAGCCTGATCCGCCACTGACGATACCGCCGGGCCAAGCCGCCTACCAGGCCAGCCGTACCTTGCACGACCACGCCATGCGCGCCGATGGCCGCCAGCATGCCCTGGCCGAGTGGGTGCGCCTGCAGCAACCCGTGATCGCGCTGGCCGGCATCGCCCAGCCGGAACGCTTCTTCAGCATGCTCGAAGGCCTGGGCCTGACCGTGGCCGAACGCCATGCGCTGCCCGATCACGCCAACCACGACACCCTGGCCGGCCTGGCACGCGAGCTGCTGTCGCGCCGCATGCCGGTGCTGTGCACCGAAAAGGACGCCGTCAAGCTCTGGGACATGCTGCCGCAGGCCTGGGCGGTGCCGCTGGTGCTGACCCCCGAACGCGCCTACTACGCCGCGCTGTCGGCCTGGTGGCTGCGCCAGGCACGTTTCAACGGCCATCCGGCGGCGATGCATCCGGCACCGGCCGAGCCCGCATTGGCAGAAGCCGGCAGCGCGCCTGCCTCCTGAATCGGCAGCCGTACAATGGCTGCATTCCTACCGAGAAGAGAAATCCCATGGATCCCAAAATGCTGGAACTGCTGGTCTGCCCCGTAACCAAAGGCCCCCTCACCTACCAGGCTGCCACGCAGGAGCTGGTATCGCTCAGCGCGCGCCTGGCCTATCCGGTGCGTGACGGCATCCCGGTGCTGCTGGAGAACGAGGCGCGCACCCTGAGCGACGACGAGATCGACGCCGGCCGCAAGCCCCAGCCCGACACGGCCGCATGAGCGCTCTGCCCTTCACCATCCTGATTCCGGCGCGCATGCAGAGCACGCGTCTGCCGGGCAAGCCGCTGGCCGATATTGCCGGCGTGCCGATGGTGGTGCGCGTGGCGCAGCGTGTGCAGGGCATCAGCGAGCAGGTGCAGGTCGTGGTTGCCGCCGACGATGTGCGCGTGCTGCAGGCCTGCGAGGCGCATGGCGTACAGGCGCTGCTGACGCGCGATGACCATCCCTCCGGCAGCGATCGCCTGGCCGAGGCCGTGACGCTGCTGAACCTGCCTGACGATGCCATCGTCGTCAACGTGCAGGGCGATGAGCCGCTGATCGACCCGGCCTTGCCGGCCGCGATTGCCGCGCTGCTGGCCGCCTCGCCGCAGGCCAGCATGTCCACCGCCGCCCATCCGATCACCGACTGGGCCGACATGCGCAACCCGAACGTGGTCAAGGTGGTCTGCGACGCGCAGCAGCTGGCGCTGTATTTCAGCCGCGCACCGATTCCGTGGTGGCGTGATGGCTATGCCGATGGCGACATGCCGGCCGTCCTGTCGGTCGAGCCGCAGCCGCTGCGCCATATCGGCATCTACGCCTATCGCGCCGGCTTCCTGCGCCAGTTCCCGACGCTACCGCAGGCCCCGATCGAGACCTGCGAATCGCTGGAGCAGCTGCGTGCGCTCTGGCACGGCCACCGCATTGCCGTGCACATCACGCCCGATGCGCCCGGTACCGGTGTCGATACGCCGGAAGACCTGGA
>JAAYCV010000191.1 GCA_012729605.1 Ramlibacter sp.
AGCGCTGCGGCCCGCTGCCGGCCATGTGCAGCCGGATGCGTTGCACCGGCAGGCCGTCCTGCTGCAACCGCGACAGCCACAGCGGCAGCAGCTGGCGCACCTTGGCCGCCACGGCATTGCCGGAAATGATGACGCACCACTCGCCGTCCTGCACCGCACCCCAGGTGATGCGGCTGCGCATCATCGGCGGCACCAGTCGCGCAATGCTCTGACTGCACTGCTGCGACAGCTGCATGCACTGCAGCAAGGATCCCAGGATCGGTGCTTCCTCGGCAGCCTGGTTGACGTGAATGGCGTAATGCTTGCGCTTCATGCAGGGATTATCGGCCAGTCGCCGCCGCCGTGCAGCACCTTGTCACACGCGCAGGGGCTGGTGACACATGGCAGACAGGTGGCAAGAGTAGAATAGATCGTCTTATCCGGCAGCGGGAGCCGGGTCCGGCATGGGGAGGTGGCTTGCAGTACGGCCTTTTGCCCCCATGTAGCCTTTTTCGGATTTCCCTATCCCGGTGCTCCGGTTTTCATTACCTACCAAGGACATGGCCGTCTGGCGCTGCCACAGCGCAGGCGGTGATGTAGATGCATGGCCACAATCCTGACAAAAATCTTCGGCAGCCGCAATGACCGTCTGCTGGGCAAGTACCGCAAGGTCGTCTCGCGCATCAACGCCCTCGAAAAAGAATACGAACAACTCACCGACGAACAGATTCCGGCCAAGACCGCGGAATTCCGCCAGCGCATCGCCGATGGCGCCAGCACCGACAGCCTGCTGCCCGAAGCCTTTGCGCTGGTGCGCGAGGCCTCGCGCCGCATCATGAAGATGCGCCACTTTGACGTGCAGATGATCGGTGGCCAGGCGCTGCATGAAGGCAAGATCGCCGAAATGCGCACCGGCGAGGGCAAGACCCTGACTGCCACGCTGCCGGTCTACCTGAACGCACTCACCGGCAAGGGCGTGCATGTGGTGACGGTGAACGACTACCTGGCCAGCCGTGACGCGCAGTGGATGGGTCGCCTGTACAACTTCCTGGGCATGACGGTGGGCATCAACCTGCCCAACATGGCGCGCGCTGAGAAGCAGCAGGCCTACGCCGCCGACATCACTTACGGCACCAACAACGAGTTCGGTTTTGACTACCTGCGCGACAACATGGTCTATGACTTGAACGAGCGCGTGCAGCGTCCGCTGCACTATGCCATCGTCGACGAGGTGGACTCGATCCTGATCGACGAGGCACGCACGCCGCTGATCATCAGCGGCCAGGCCGACGACCATACCGAGATGTACCGCGTGATGAACCAGGTCGCGCCGCAGCTGACACGCCAGGAGGGCGAGGCCGATCCGCTGACCGGCGAAGGCGTGACCAAGCCGGGCGATTTCACCGTGGACGAAAAGGCGCATCAGGTCTACATGACCGACCAGGGTCACGAACGCGCCGAAGAGCTGCTCAGCAAGATCGGCCTGCTGCCCGAAGGTGCTTCGCTGTACGACCCGGCCAACATCACGCTGATGCACCACCTGTACGCCGCCCTGCGTGCGCACAACCTGTACCACCGCGACCAGCACTATGTGGTGCAGCAGGGCGAGAAGGGACTGGAAATCGTCATCGTGGACGAATTTACCGGCCGCCTGATGGCAGGCCGCCGCTGGAGCGATGGCCTGCACCAGGCCGTGGAAGCGAAGGAAAACGTGCCGATCCAGGCCGAGAACCAGACGCTGGCCTCGATCACCTTCCAGAACTATTTCCGCCTCTACGAAAAGCTGTCCGGCATGACCGGTACCGCCGATACCGAGGCCTACGAATTCCAGGAAATCTACGGTCTCGAGACCGTGGTGATCCCGCCGAACCGTCCGAGCGCGCGCCAGGACCAGCTGGATCGCGTCTACAAGACCACGCCCGAGAAGTACCAGGCCGCCATCGACGATATCCGCGACTGCTACGAGCGTGGCCAGCCGGTGCTGGTTGGCACGACCTCGATCGAAAACTCAGAGATCATCTCCGGCATGCTGACCGAAGCCGGCCTGCCGCACCAGGTACTCAACGCCAAGCAGCACGAGCGCGAGGCCGAGATCGTGGCCCAGGCCGGTCGTGCCAAGATGATCACGATTGCCACCAACATGGCCGGTCGCGGTACCGACATCGTGCTGGGTGGCAACCTGGAAAAGATGATTGCCGCCGTCGAGGCCGACACTTCGCTCGACGACGCCACGCGCCAGCAGCGCATCACCAGCCTGCGCGACAACTGGCAGTCCGACCACGACGCCATCCGTGAGCTGGGTGGCCTGCGCATCATCGCGACCGAGCGCCACGAATCGCGCCGTATCGACAACCAGCTGCGCGGCCGTTCCGGCCGCCAGGGTGACCCGGGTTCCTCGCGCTTCTACCTGAGCCTGGACGACCAGCTGATGCGCATCTTTGCCGGTGACCGCGTACGCGCCATCATGGACCGCCTGAAGATGCCCGAAGGCGAGGCCATCGAGGCCGGCATGGTGACGCGCAGCATCGAGAGCGCGCAGCGCAAGGTCGAGGCGCGCAACTTCGATATCCGCAAGCAGCTGCTCGAGTACGACGACGTCGCCAACGAGCAGCGCAAGGTGATCTACCGCCAGCGCAACGAGGTGCTGGAGTCGCTGGGCGTGCAGGACGTCGTGGACGGCCTGCGCCACGGCTGCTTCACCGATCTGGTGAACGCCTTCGTGCCGCCGGAAAGCATGGAAGAGCAGTGGGACCTGCCCGGCCTGGAAAAAGTGCTGGCCGAAGAGTGGGGCGTGCCCATGAACCTGCGCGCCGAGGTCGAGCAGTCCAGCAGCATGACCTCCGAGGACATCCTGGAGCGCGTACTGCAGGAAACCGATGCCGCCTTCCAGAGCAAGCTGGAGCTGGTCGGCGAAGAGCAGTTCGTCAACTTCGAGCGTGCCGTGGTGCTGCAGAGCATTGACACGCACTGGCGCGAGCACCTGAGCGCGCTGGACCATCTGCGCCAGGGCATCCACCTGCGCGGCTATGCGCAAAAGCAGCCCAAGCAGGAATACAAGCGCGAGGCCTTCGAACTGTTCGGCCAGATGCTGGACGCGATCAAGAATGATGTCACCCGCATCCTGATGACGGTGCGTATCCAGTCGCCCGAGCAGCTGGACCAGGCCGCCGACCAGATGGTGGGCAACGACGGTGGTGGCTACATCAACATCACCTACACTTCGCCCGATGAATCCGGCGAGCCGCAGCAGAACGCCGGTGTGCCGCTGGGTGAAGACGGCTCGCTGCCGCCCGAGGCCCTGGCTGGAGTCGGTCGCAACGATCCCTGCCCCTGCGGCAGTGGCAAGAAGTACAAGCAGTGCCACGGCAAGCTGAGCTGATTTTTCCTTCTTTTTTGCAGGAGCTTCCATGCCCGTACAACTCCAAGCCCCCCGTCCCGAAGATCTGCATCCGGTCGCCGGCGTGCGTCTGGGCGTGACCGAAGCCGGTGTGCGCAAGGCCAACCGCAAGGACCTGACCGTGATCCTGCTGGACGAGGGTGCCAGCGTTGGTGCCGTATTTACGCAGAACCGCTATTGCGCCGCACCGGTGCAGGTCTGCCGCGAACATCTGGCGGCCGACAACGCGGCCATTCGCGCACTGGTGGTCAACACCGGCAATGCCAACGCCGGTACCGGTGCCAGCGGCCTGCAGCATGCGCGCCAGACCTGCGATGCCATGGCAGCGCAGCTTGGCGTGCAACCGCAGCAGATCCTGCCGTTCTCGACTGGCGTGATCATGGAGCCGCTGCCGGTGGATCGCATCATCGCCAAACTGCCGGATGCAATCGCCGCAGCCGCGCCGGACCAGTGGGCCGTGGCTGCCGAAGGCATCATGACCACCGACACCCTGCCCAAGGCGTATAGCGCCACGGCAGACATCGGCGGCGCCAGCGTGCACATCACCGGCATCAGCAAGGGTGCCGGCATGATCCGCCCGAATATGGCGACCATGCTGGGCTTCCTCGCCACCGACGCGCGAGTCAGCCAGGGCGTGATGGCGCAGCTGGCGCGCGAGCTGGCCGATGGCTCGTTCAACCGCATCACCATCGATGGCGACACCTCCACCAACGATTCCTTTGTCGTGATCGCCAGCAACCAGGCTGATCATGCCGAGATCACCTCGCTCGACAGCGCCGAAGGTCAGGCGCTGAAGGCGGCGATGCAGGCGGTGGCACTGAAGCTGGCACAGGCCATCGTGCG
>JAAYCV010000192.1 GCA_012729605.1 Ramlibacter sp.
GATCACGCGGATGCCGGCTACGCTCTCCTGCAGCACCGTGTTCATGGCCGACAGCTTGGCCTGGATCTTGCCGAAGAGCGGCTGGGTGACCGCGCCAAAGATCATGAACAGCACCAGCGCGATGGGCAGGATGGGCAGCACGACCATCGTCAGCCTCACGTTCGTAAGCAGCAGCATGACCAGCGCGCCGGTCAACAGCACGAACGCTTGCAGCGCCAGGAGCAAGCCCTGGCCCAGGAAAAGCCTCAGCTTCTCCACGTCGTCGGTGGCGCGCACCATCAACTGCCCTGTGCGGTTGCGGTCGTGGTAGCTGAACGATAACCGCTGGATTTTGGCGAACAACTCGTTGCGGAAGTCGAAGGCGACGTTCTGACTCAGCGTCTCGGCCATAAACGCTTGCGTGAACGCGAATGCCCCGCGCGCCACGGCAAAGGCCAAAATCAGCGCGAACGACCAGAGCATCGCCTGCACAACCGCAGCCTGCGCAGCTGCATCTGCGTTGCCCGTCTGCTGCAGCATCAAGCCGTTCGCCACCGCGTCGAGGATGTTCTGCACCATCTGCGGCACAGCCAGTTGCGCACCGATGCTCAGGAACAGGCTCACTGTCGCGATCAGGGCGATGCGCCGGTGATGAAACAGAAAACGCAAGGCACGACCTAAGTTGCGCAGCCCTGCACGCCGGCCGCGCCCATCATTCTGTTGCATCAACGGCTGCCTCCTCGGAAACTGTGAAAGCGAATCCGGCCCCACGCGCGCACAATAATATCGAGCGCGGCCTTCAGCGCAGAGCGCATTATACGCGCACGCTTACCGTGCCGCCAAGTGGCCTGCCTTCCGATCGACTGCCTACCGATCGACGAGAGACCCACACAAGCCCTACGGCCGGATAATTTGACAATCCCGCACCCAGGATAGACACTAACAACACGACGGAACCGTATCGCCAGGAAGCATGCGCATGTCTCAGCCCAACATCCTATACCTGCACTCGCACGACACCGGCCGCTACATCGAGCCCTACGGGCACGCCATCCCGACACCGAACCTGATGGGCTTAGCCCGGCGCGGCGTGCTCTTCCGGCGCGCCTGCTCCATGGCCCCGACCTGCTCGCCCTCGCGCGCCGCGCTACTGACCGGCCAAGCGCCGCACAGCGCGGGCATGCTCGGCCTGGCGCATCGCGGCTTCCGGCTGCACGACTACGGCCAACACATCGTCCACACGCTGCGCGCCGCCGGCTACCGCAGCACGTTGATCGGCGAGCAGCACGTCGCCAAAGACGCGACGGTCATCGGCTATGACGAAATCGTGCCGCTGCGCTCCACCCACGCGCAGGATGTCGCCCCAGCCGCGGCGGCGTTTCTTGCCTCCGCGCCGCAGCAACCCTTCTTCCTGAATGTAGGCTTCAACGAGACGCACCGCGAGTTCCCCGAACCCTCCGCGCAGGAGGACCCGCGCTACACGCTGCCCTTCCCCGTGCTGCCGGACACGCCGGAGGTGCGCCGCGACGTCGCCGCCTTCAAGGCCAGCGCACGCCAACTGGACGACGGCATCGGCGCGGTGCTGCACGCCCTACACGAAGCCGGCCTTGCACAGAACACGCTCATCCTCTACACCGCCGACCACGGTCCCGCCTTTCCGGGCATGAAATGCAC
>JAAYCV010000193.1 GCA_012729605.1 Ramlibacter sp.
GCCAGTTACAGGTACTACTGGCAATTGCTGGAGCGTGCCCATGCCACTGGCAAATCGTTACCAGAGAGCATCCAGGGATTCTTTGCCTGAGGCTTTTGATTCCATAATGCAGCATCTTCATTTTTGCAAGTAAAGGACGTCATGAAGAAAACCCTGATCCTGTTCTCTGCCCTGGCGATTGCCAGCTCCGGTGCCATGGCCCAGACGGCCAGCAAGACCAGCACGGCCAAGAAGGCCACGGCGACCAAGGCTGCTGCCAAGAAGGCACCCGTCAAGAAGCCGGTGGCCAAGAAGACCACGGCCAGGAAGGCTGCTCCGGCCAAGAAACCGGCGGCCAAGCCGGCAGTCGCCCAGAGCACGCTGCGCGACCGCCTGGCGGTCAACCCGCTGACCGGTGCCAGCGCACCGGCCGCTCCGTTGCCGCCCGCACCGGGTGTCGCCTTCCCGGCGACTGCGCTGCCGGTGTTTGCCGGCGCCATGCGCTGCGACATGAACCAGACCGTGACCGTCACCCCCGACGCTGCCGATCCCTATGTCTACAAGGTCAACCTGACGCGCGGCCCGACCTACACCATGCGCCAGGTGCCGACCACCACCGGTGTGGTGCGACTGGAAGACAAGGATGCCGGCGCCACCTGGCTGCAGCTGGGCAACAAGTCCATGCTGATGAACCAGAAGCTGGGCCAGCGCCTGGCCGATGGTTGCCGCAACGAACAGCAGATGGCGCGCGAGGAAGAGCTCAAGCTCAACCCGGTCGACCTGCTGAAATAAGCCGATCCGTGCTGCTGCCTGCGGGCAGCAGCAGAACCTCTCTAATTACCTACCAGGAGAAAACCCATGTTGAAAGCCTACCGTGACCATGTGGCCGAGCGTGCCGCACTCGGCATTCCCCCGCTGGCGCTGGATGCCAAGCAGACATCCGAACTGATCGAGCTGATCAAGAACCCGCCGGCCGGTGAAGAAGCTTTCCTGGTCGATCTCCTGACGCACCGCGTGCCGCCGGGCGTGGACGATGCGGCCAAGGTCAAGGCCAGCTTCCTGGCTGCCGTGGCACACGGTGACATCCAGGTCGGCCTGGTCAGCAAGGCCAAGGCCACCGAGCTGCTGGGCACCATGGTGGGTGGCTACAACGTGGGTCCGCTGGTGGAGCTGCTGGATGATGCCGAAGTGGCTGACATCGCTGCCGCAGGTCTGAAGAAGACCCTGCTGATGTTCGACTACTTCAACGACGTGGCAGCCAAGGCCAAGGCTGGCAATGCCAAGGCCAAGGAAGTGCTGCAGAGCTGGGCCGATGCCGAGTGGTTCACCAGCCGTCCTGAAGTGGCGCAGAAGATCACCGTCACCGTGTTCAAGGTGCCGGGCGAGACCAACACCGACGACCTGTCGCCCGCTCCCGATGCCTGGAGCCGCCCCGACATCCCTCTGCACTACCTGGCGATGCTGAAGAATACCCGTCCCGACGCGGCCTTCAAGCCCGAGGAAGACGGCAAGCGTGGCCCGATTCAGTTCATCGAGGACCTGAAGCAGAAGGGCCATATCGTGGCCTACGTGGGTGACGTGGTCGGTACCGGCTCCAGCCGCAAGTCTGCCACCAACTCCGTGATCTGGGCCACTGGCGAAGACATCCCCTTCGTGCCGAACAAGCGCTTTGGCGGCGTGACGCTGGGTGGCAAGATCGCTCCGATCTTCTTCAACACCCAGGAAGACTCCGGCTCCCTGCCGATCGAGGTCGATGTGACCAAGATGGAAATGGGCGACGTGCTGGACGTCTACCCCTACGAAGGCAAGGTCGAGAAGAATGGCGAGAAGATTGCCGACTTCGCCCTGAAGAGCGACGTGCTGCTGGACGAAGTGCGCGCCGGTGGCCGTATCAACCTGATCATCGGCCGCAGCCTGACCGCCAAGGCACGTGAAGAACTGGGCCTGCCCGCTTCCACCGCCTTCCGCCTGCCCAAGGCTCCGGTCGATACCGGCAAGGGCTTCACGCTGGCACAGAAGATGGTCGGCCGCGCCTGCGGTCTGCCGGAAGGCCAGGGCATCCGCCCGGGCACCTACTGCGAGCCGCGCATGACCACCGTCGGCAGCCAGGACACCACCGGCCCGATGACGCGTGACGAACTGAAGGACCTGGCCTGCCTGGGCTTCAGTGCCGACATGGTGATGCAGTCCTTCTGCCACACCGCAGCCTATCCGAAGCCGGTCGACGCCAAGATGCACCGCGAACTGCCCGAGTTCATCAGCAGCCGTGGTGGCGTAGCCCTGCGTCCGGGCGACGGCGTGATCCACAGCTGGCTGAACCGCCTGCTGCTGCCTGACACCGTTGGTACCGGCGGCGACAGCCACACGCGTTTCCCGATCGGCATCAGCTTCCCGGCCGGTTCCGGTCTGGTGGCCTTTGGTGCCGCCACCGGCGTGATGCCGCTGGACATGCCGGAATCCGTGCTGGTGCGCTTCAAGGGCGAGATGCAGCCGGGCGTGACCCTGCGTGACCTGGTGCATGCGATTCCGCTGTACGCCATCAAGGCTGGCCTGCTGACGGTTGAAAAAGCTGGCAAGAAGAACATCTTCTCTGGCCGCGTGCTGGAAATTGAAGGCCTGCCGAACCTGAAGGTCGAACAGGCATTCGAACTGTCCGACGCCTCTGCCGAGCGTTCCGCTGCCGGTTGCACGATCAAGCTGAACCAGGAACCCGTCATTGAGTACCTGCAGTCCAACGTCGTGCTGATGAAGAACATGATTGCCGACGGCTACGAAGACGCCAAGACGCTGCAGCGCCGTATCGAGAAGGTCGAGCAGTGGCTGGCCAACCCGCAGCTGCTGGAAGCCGATGCTGACGCCGAGTACGCCGCCGTAATCGAGATCGATCTGGCCGACATCAAGGAGCCGATCGTCTGCTGCCCGAACGACCCGGATGACGCCAAGTTCATGTCCGAAGTGGCCGGTACCCCGATCGATGAAGCCTTCATCGGCTCCTGCATGACCAACATCGGCCACTTCCGTGCCGCAGCCAAGCTGCTGGGCGGCAAGCGCGATATCCCGGTCAAGCTGTGGGTGGCTCCGCCGACCAAGATGGACCAGAACGAGCTGATGAAGGAAGGCCATTACGCTGCCTTCGGTACCGCCGGCGCGCGTACCGAAATGCCGGGCTGCTCGCTGTGCATGGGTAACCAGGCACAGGTGCGTGAAGGCGCGACCGTGATGTCCACGTCTACCCGCAACTTCCCGAACCGTCTGGGCAAGAACACCAATGTGTATCTGGGTAGCGCCGAGCTGGCAGCGATCTGCTCCAAGCTGGGTCGCATCCCGACCGTGGCGGAATATCAGGCCGAAATGGGCGTCATCGACGCCGACAAGGCCAGCGTCTACCGCTACATGAACTTCGACCAGATCGAGGAATACGCAGAAGTGGCCAAGAGCGTCTAAGCCCTTGCCAATGGGCGGCTCGCAGGAGTCGCCCTGATGCGATCAACCCCGTTGCCTTGTGGTGGCGGGGTTTTTTCTTGTCCATTTCCTGGCTGGAGAGGCTGAGCTGGGCATGAAAAAGCCTCCTGGCCGGGGCGAGGAGGCTGTACAAGGTGTTGACCGTCAGCTCACAGCGGCGGCTCTTCGTGCTTGTCCTTCATCACCAGGTAGACGCCGCCAGCGGCCAGCGCCGCCCAGACGACAAAGGCCAGCATGCCAAAGCGTTCGGCCAGCGGGTTCATGTTGAACAGCATCAGCAAGGCCATGGCAAGCAGGGCGTTGCCGATCCAGAAGCGGGTCTTTGAAGGGGATGGGGTCTGGTTCATGCGATGCGTGCCTGGGCAGGTACTGCATGCTGCCGGATGCCCGCCATGTCAGCGGGCGATCCGGAGCAAGGGTCAGTTCGTCTTGCCGTAGCTGGCGTAGGCCTCGTAGGCGTGGTAGTTGGAGGCGGAGCGTTCGATGCCGTTGAGCACCGCGCCAGCCACCTGGATCTGGTTGTTGCGCAGGCGATCCAGGCTGGCCTCGATATCCTTCACGGTCGTCTGCTCGAAGCGCGTGATCATCAGCGTGGTACCTGCCAGCTGGCCGATGATGTTGGCGTCGGTTACGGCCAGCACTGGCGGCGAGTCCACTATGACAAAATCGTACTGGCTGGAAGCCTGCTGCAGCAGTTCCGCCAGACGCGGGCTGGACAGCAGTTCGGCCGGGTTGGCCTTGTTGCTGGTGCCGTGAGACATGAAACCCAGACCGGCTACGGAGGTCTGCTTGATCTGGGCACTGGAGCCGGGATTGGCCAGATATTCGGCCAAGCCCTGTCCCAATTCGACGTTCAGCAGTTCATGCACGTAGCCCTTGCGCAGGTCGGCGTCGATCAGCAGTACCTTCTTGCCGCCCTGGGCCATCACGGTGGCCAGGTTGGCACTGACGAAGGTCTTGCCGACC
>JAAYCV010000194.1 GCA_012729605.1 Ramlibacter sp.
CAAACGCCTGGTTGATGTCTTCCAGCGGCATGGTGTGGGTGACGAAAGGCTCCAGCTGGATGGTGCCGTCCATCGCCTGCTCGACCATGCCGGGCAGCTCGGTACGGCCCTTGACGCCGCCAAAGGCGGTGCCCAGCCACTTGCGGCCGGTCACCAGCTGGAACGGGCGGGTGGAGATTTCCTGGCCGGCACCGGCCACGCCGATGATGACGGACTGGCCCCAGCCACGGTGCGCGCACTCGAGCGCGGCACGCATCACGTTGACGTTGCCGATGCATTCGAAGCTGTGGTCCACGCCCCAGCCGGTCATCTCGACGATCACCTGCTGGATCGGCTGCTCATGGTCCTGGGGGTTGATGCAGTCGGTGGCACCGAACAGGCGCGCCAGCTCGAACTTGCCGGGGTTGGTGTCGACCGCGATGATGCGGCCGGCCTTGGCCATCTTGGCACCCTGGATCACCGCCAGGCCGATGCCGCCCAGGCCGAACACGGCCACGGTATCGCCTTCCTGCACCTTGGCCGTGTGCGAGACTGCGCCCAGGCCGGTGGTAACGCCACAGCCCAGCAGGCAGACCTGCTCGTGGTTGGCGGCCGGGTTGATCTTGGCCAGCGAGACTTCAGCCACCACGGTGTATTCGCTGAAGGTGGAGCAGCCCATGTAGTGGTAGATCGGCTCACCGTTATAGCTGAAGCGCGTGGTGCCATCGGGCATCACGCCCTTGCCCTGCGTGGCGCGCACCGAGACGCACAGGTTGGTCTTGCCGCTCTTGCAGAACAGGCACTCGCCGCACTCGGCGGTGTAGAGCGGAATCACGTGGTCGCCCGGCTTGACGCTGGTCACGCCTTCGCCGACTTCCACCACCACGCCGGCGCCTTCGTGGCCAAGCACGGCCGGGAACACGCCCTCCGGATCCTCGCCGCTGAGCGTGAAGGCATCGGTATGGCACACGCCGGTATGGGTGATCTTGACCAGCACCTCGCCTTTTTGCGGCGGCGCGACATCGAGCTCGACAATTTGCAGGGGTTGGCCAGGGGCAAAGGCAACAGCGGCGCGGGATTTCATGCAGACCTCCGGAGTCAGGGTGGAACAGGTTGCGGCCAGTATAAAAGCAACGGCCGAACTGCGACATTTGCACGGTATTGGCAACTTGTTGTACAGGCCGGCTGTCAGGTACACAAAACCGTCAGCCGGTTTTTCTACACTCTGGATTGGCGCCACTAAACAGGCGCAACAGTTATCACAAGGAGTATCTTCATGAACAAGTATGGCGCCGAATTTTTTGGCACCTTCTGGCTGGTATTTGGCGGCTGCGGCAGCGCCGTACTGGCCGCGGCTTTCCCCGAACTGGGCATCGGCTTTGCCGGCGTCTCGCTGGCCTTTGGCCTGACCGTGCTGACCATGGCCTATGCCGTGGGCCATATCTCGGGCGGCCACTTCAACCCGGCGGTGTCATTTGGCCTGTGGGCCGGCGGCCGTTTCCCAGCCAGCCAGTTGCTGCCGTGCATCGTGGCGCAGGTGCTGGGTGCCGCCGCCGCCGGTGGCGTGCTCTACCTGATTGCCAGCGGCAAGGCCGATTTCAGCCAGGTCGGAGGCTTCGCCAGCAACGGCTACGGTGACCATTCCCCCGGCCAGTTCAGCCTGATGGCCGCGCTGCTGATCGAGATCGTGCTGACCGGCTTCTTCCTGTTCATCATCATGGGCGCTACCGACAAGCGCGCCCCGGCCGGCTTTGCCCCGATCGCCATCGGCCTGGCGCTGACGCTGATCCACCTGATCAGCATCCCGGTGACCAACACCTCGGTCAACCCTGCGCGCAGCACCGGCGTGGCACTGTTTGCCTAGC
This sequence comes from Ramlibacter sp., assembly GCA_012729605.1. Classification (GTDB taxonomy): domain Bacteria; phylum Pseudomonadota; class Gammaproteobacteria; order Burkholderiales; family Burkholderiaceae_C; genus Brachymonas; species Brachymonas wangyanguii. Next base: position 1,845 of record JAAYCV010000194.1, read on the forward strand.
CCTGGGCGCTGCAGCAGCTGTGGCTGTTCTGGGTCGCTCCCATCGTGGGCGGCATCCTGGGCGCCATCACCTATCGCGCCGTGGCCGAGAAGTAATCTTCGCCATGTAGTTCAAACGCCACCTGCGGGTGGCGTTTTTTATGGCGCAGAAACCACGCTTTCACTGATGTCATCAAAAAGCACGCACGTGCACGCGCGCGGGCTGCCTATAATGTTCCCCATGTCTAGCAATGTCGCCTTTTCCCCCCACCCGGCAGCCCGTGCTGTTGCGGCTGCGGCATTGCCTGCTTCCATCATCAAGACGACAACCATCAAGGGCTGACCAGTCCGGGTTCGTCGTGCGCCAAAACCGGCCCAGACGAGCCGGGGCCGCCAGAAACACCTCCCCCTTCCTGATTGCCGTTCGCTGACGCCGCGCTTGCGTGCGCCCGCAGATGGATCGCCTGTCCTGGTTTTTTGATTCGCATGGAGATACACGATGAAAGTTGGTAACGTAGTTGGTCTGGTCGGCTGGCGCGGCATGGTCGGTTCCGTCCTGATGGACCGCATGCAGGCCGAAAATGACTTTGCCCTGATCGAGCCGGTGTTCTTTTCCACCTCCAACGCCGG
>JAAYCV010000195.1 GCA_012729605.1 Ramlibacter sp.
ACGCGCAATGCGGCGGCCGAAGCGCGTGCCCAGGCACAGGTCAAGCGCGCCGAAGAGCAGATGGCGCGCGCCCAGCAACGGGCCCAGCAGCGCATCGAGCGTCTGGAAAAACAGGGCAGGCCAGTGGATGACAAGCTGCGCGCCGTCGCCGAAGGCACGGCTTCCTCACCCGCCGACCGGGTACGGCCGCCCAAAATCCGCGGCGGCTCCACCATCAGCCAGCAGCTGGCCAAGAACCTGCTGCTATCAAGCGAGCGCACGTTGCTGCGCAAGGGCCAGGAGCTGCTGCTGACGCAGTACCTGGAGCTGTTCCTGGACAAGCGTCGCATCCTCGAGATCTACCTGAACAACGTGGAGTTTGGTTCCGGCATTTTTGGCGCCGAAGCCGCCGCACAGCACTATTACGGCAAGCCGGCCAGCAAGCTCAGCGCACTGGAGGCGGCGCGCCTGGCCGTCATGCTGCCGCGCCCGCGCTATTACGAGCAGAACTTTCGCTCCGGCTACCTGGGCAGCCGCGCCAGCACGATTGCCGCGCGCGCGCGCGGCGTGGCCCTGCCCTGACATGGCGATCCGCATTTTGGGCATTGATCCCGGCCTGCGCACCACCGGCTTCGGCGTGATCGAGGCCGAGGGCCTGCAGCTCAACTATGTCGCCAGCGGCACCATCCGCACCGTCAGCCGCAAGATCGAGCAGCAGGACGAGCTGCCGCACAAGGGCGACCTGCCGGCGCGCATCAAGCTGTTATGCGAAGGCATCAACGAGGTGATCGAGACCTATCGGCCCGATGTCGCTTCGCTGGAAATCGTGTTTGTCAACGTCAACCCGCAGGCCACGCTGCTGCTGGGACAGGCGCGTGGCGCCTGCCTGGCCACGCTGGTGGGTCGCCAGCTGCCAGTAGCCGAATATACCGCGCTGCAGATGAAGAAGGCGGTGGCCGGTCATGGCCGCGCCAGCAAGGCGCAGATCCAGGAAATGGCGCGCCGCCTGCTCAACCTGAATGGCCTGCCCGGCACCGATGCCGCCGACGCGCTCGGCCTGGCGATCACGCACGCGCACGCGCGCGGCACCATGCTGCAGCTGGCCAAGGCCACGCCGCTGCAGCGCAAGGCGCATGCGTTGTACAAGGGAGGGCGCAGTTACTGAGGCCGCGCCAGAGCGCGCTTCAGATACGCTGGAACACCAGCACGGCAAAGAACACGCACAGCACCACGATGGTCCAGCTGAACAGCCGGATGCTCTGGCGCTTGTAGCGTTCATTGCGCGTGAACAGGTAGAGCACCATAGTGCCGCCGCTGAGCAGCAGCATCAGGAAAAACAGGACGCGGACAATCGCCATGGCTCAGGACTGCGGACAAGCGCCGCTGCTTACCACTGCATGGCGAGTTCGCCGAAGCCCTTGGGCGCGGCACGCTCGCTGTCAAAGCTGACGATGTCGTAGGCATCGGGCTGGCTGAGCAGCTCGCGCAGCAGCACGTTGTTCATCGCATGGCCGGAACGGTAGGCGCTGTAGGCCGCCAGCAGCGGGTGGCCGATCAGGTACAGGTCGCCCATGGCGTCCAGGATCTTGTGCTTGGCGAATTCATCGTCGTAACGCAGGCCGTCGGCGTTGAGCACGCGGTAGTCGTCCATCACGATGGCGTTGTCCAGGCTGCCGCCCAGCGCCAGACCGTGCGAACGCATCATTTCCACATCCTTGGTAAAGCCGAAAGTGCGGGCGCGCGCGATGTCACGCGTGTAGACACCGGAAGACATGTCAAATTCGACGCTCTGGCCGGTGGAATCGACTGCCGGGTGGGCAAAGTCGATCTGGAAACGCAGCTTGAAGCCGTGGTAGGGCTCGAGGCGGGCCCATTTGCCCTTCTCGCCCTCGCCTTCACGCACCTCGACCGGGCGCGTGACGCGGATGAATTTCTTGGGTGCGCGCTGCTTCACGATACCTGCACTCTGCAGCAGGTAGACGAAGGAGGACGCGGAACCGTCGAGGATCGGTACTTCCTCGGCAGTGATGTCGATATACAGGTTGTCGATGCCCAGGCCAGCGCAGGCGGACATCAGGTGCTCCACCGTATGCACTTTCACATCGCCATTGGAGATGGTCGAGGCCAGGCGGGTATCGGTCACGGATTCGGCCGAAATCGGGATATCTACCGGATTCGGCAGATCCACGCGGCGAAACACGATGCCGGTATCAACGGCAGCGGGACGCAGGGTGAGCTCGACACGCTGACCGCCATGCAGGCCTACGCCTACTGCCTTGGTCAGGGTCTTGATGGTTCTCTGTTCTAGCATGTCCCCATTGTAGAAGCGCCAGGCTTCTGCCGTGTTTGAAGTTGTTTATGGTCTGGATAGCTTCCCTGCCAACTGGGCGGAACCGGACTGCCAGACTGGCGCAGATGCGCTGCAGGCGGTGCGTGTTGCGCACGTACGGACAGGCAGCCGTACGCGCGCAACCAAGCAGGAGTCGTCACGTCATCGCTGTCTGCAGGCAGACAGGGTCAGACGTTCTGGCCGAGGGGTTCAGGCCCCAGCCGGTCAATGCTCGCAGATCAGTCTGCCTGCTTGCGCAGGAAGGCCGGAATCTCGAAATCGTCCATGCCGCTGGAAGCCAGCTTGTCGACGCGTTCAGCCGCATGGGTGCGGTCCACGCCACGGCTGCTGCCCCACACGCTGGCACCCATGCCACCGGACGGCGCCACACCGCTCATGGTCGGCATCGCAGCGGCTTGCGGCATGCTGTTGGTGTTCACGTACACCGGCATGTCATCAGTACCTGTACGGTTGCTGATGACCTGCATCGGCACATTCTGGCGCTGCGCCTGCTGGCGGCTCAGGCCAGTGGCAACCACGGTCACGCGCAGGTCGTCGCCCATGTTCTGGTCGTAGGCGGTACCGTAGATCACGTGGGCGTCCGGGGAAGCGTAGGCACGGATGGTGTTCATGGCCAGCTGCGATTCCTTCAGCTTCAGGCTGCCCTGGGCTGCGGTGATCAGCACCAGCACGCCCTTGGCGCCAGACAGGTCGATGCCTTCCAGCAGCGGGCAGGCCACGGCCTGCTCGGCAGCGATGCGGGCACGATCCGGGCCGCTGGCAGTCGCGGTACCCATCATGGCCTTGCCGGGCTCGCCCATCACCGTCTTCACGTCTTCGAAGTCGACGTTCACGTGGCCAGGCACGTTGATGATTTCGGCGATACCGCCGACGGCGTTCTTCAGCACGTCGTTGGCGTGGGCAAATGCCTCTTCCTGCGTCACGTCATCGCCCAGCACTTCCTGCAGCTTCTCGTTCAGCACCACGATCAGGGAATCGACGTTGGCTTCCAGTTCGGACACGCCGGAATCGGCGTTGGTCATGCGGCGGCCACCTTCCCATTCGAAGGGCTTGGTCACCACGCCCACGGTCAGGATGCCCATTTCGCGTGCCACACGGGCAATCACGGGCGCTGCACCAGTACCGGTACCGCCGCCCATGCCGGCCGTCAGGAACAGCATGTGAGAGCCTTCGATGGCAGAGCGGATCTCCTCGACCGCGACTTCGGCGCAATCACGGCCCTTCTCGGGCTTGCTGCCAGCGCCCAGGCCGGTCGTGCCGAGCTGGATCACGCGGTGTGCCGAGCTGCGGGCCAGTGCCTGGCCGTCGGTGTTGGCGCAGATGAATTCCACGCCCTGCACGCCGCTCTCGATCATGTGTTGCACGGCGTTGCCGCCGCCGCCACCCACGCCCATCACCTTGATCTGGGTGCCTGCGTGGAACTCTTCGGTTTCGATCATTTCGATGCCCATCTGTACTCTCCTTGCTTGAGTAAAAAATACCTTGGTTTGCCTGTGGTGACGTTTAGAGCCTGTCGGGGCTTGCCTTGCGGCGAATCAAATCGGTGTGCTGCATCAGAAGTTCCTCACGATCAGATCCTTGATGCGGCCGAACACGCCCTTCATGGACGCGTCCTTCTTGCGGATATTGGTGTGCTCGCGCAGCTGCGACATGCGCATGTCCTCGAGCATGCCCATGACGACGGCAGCACGCGGCTGCGACACCATGTCGGCCAACGCACCACGGTAGCCCGGCGTGCCGACGCGTACCGGCTTGAGAAAGATGTCCTCGCCCAGCTCGACCATGCCCGGCATCACGGCGCTGCCGCCGGTCAGCACCACGCCGGACGACACCAGGTGTTCAAAGCCGGAGCCCTGCACTTCCTTCTGCACCAGCGAAAAAATCTCTTCCACGCGCGGCTCGATCACGCCGGCCAGCACCTGCTTGCTCAGCAGGCGCGGCGGGCGGCCACTCAGGCCGGCGACTTCGATATGCGTTTCCGGATCGGCCATCAGCTGCTTGGCGCAGCCGTTCTGCAGCTTGATGTCTTCCGCGTCTTCGGTCGGCGTGCGCAGCGCCATGGCGATATCGCTGGTGATCAGCTCGCCAGCCACCGGCAGCACCGCCGTGTGGCGGATCGTGCCGCCGGCAAACACGGCGATGTCGGTGGTGCCGGCGCCAATGTCGACCAGCACCACGCCCAGCTCGCGCTCGTCCTCGGTCAGCACGGACAGGCTGGCCGCCAGCGGGTTCACCATCAGCTGGCCCACTTCCAGGCCGCAGCGACGCACGCATTTCAGGATGTTCTCGGCCGCGCTATGGGCGCAGGTGACGATGTGCACCTTGGACTCGAGGCGGATGCCGCTCATGCCGATCGGTTCCTTCACCTCCTGGCCGTCGATGACGAATTCCTGCGGTTCGATCTGCAGCAGGCGCTGGTCGGTGCTGATGTTGATCGCACGCGCGGTTTCCAGCACCTTGGCGACATCAGTCGGGCTGACTTCGCGGTCACGCACTGCCACCATGCCAACCGAGTTGCGGCCACGGATATGGCTGCCGGTGATACCGGTAGTGACGTGGGTGATCTTGCAGGCCGCCATCATTTCGGCCTCGCGCACCGCCTGCTGGATGCTCTGCACGCAGCCTTCGATGTTGACCACCACGCCGCGCTTCATGCCGTTGCTGGGCGCAACGCCCATGCCCAGCACCTTGAGCGTGGCGTCAGGCTGCACCTCGGCCACCACCGCCATGATCTTGCTGGTGCCGATATCCAACCCTACGACGAGATCCTTGTATTCTTTTGCCATGTTCATGTCTTCTTGCTAGGTGTGGCATCTACCGTGGTGATGCCCTTGAGCCGGATCGCGTAGCCCGTCTTGTAGCGCAGGTCCGCATACTGCAGATCGGCAAAGCTGCGGCCATACTGGGCCGCGACCTGGTCGATCGTCTGGATGAACTGCTGGATGCGCGTGGCCAGTTCCTGTTCGGTGCCGCTGCCCAGGTTGATCGTGGTGCTGCGGTTCAGGACCAGCGTCCAGTTGCCGCGCGGCTCCAGCGTCAGCCCGGTGATATGCGATTGCACCGGCGCAAACAGCGGCTCCAGCCGGCCATACATCAGCAGCACCTGTGGCGACAGCTCATCCGGGCCATGCAGCTCGGGCATGTCCTGGGCCACTGCCTCGTCCGGGCTGGCATCGAACACTTCGCCGTAGCGGTCCACCAGGCGGTAGCCCTGCTCCTGGCTGCCCCACAGCGCCACTTCCTGGTGCTCTTCCAGATGCACGCTCAGGCGGCTCGGGAATTCGCGGCGCACCACGGCACGGCGCACCCAGGGCTGCTCCTGGAACAGCTCACGTACCTGTTCCAGATTGACCGAGAAGAAATTGCCCTGCAGCTGCGGCACCACCTGGTTGCGCAGCACATAGACCGAGCTGTGCGCGGTCTGCCCGGTCACGCTGATGCCGGACAGCGCGAACATCGGCAACCGGGCAAACCACCACAGCAGGGTCGCCACCGCGGCGAGCAGCACCAGGCCGAACAGCAGCGAGGCGGCTGCGTTCATCAGCTTGATGTTGGTCATCGAGATGGCGGGGGCTTGCTGGGCGTTCATGCGCTATCGTCCTTTCAGGCGCCAGCCGCCGGCTGGTTGTCGAGGCTGGCCCAGGCCAGCAGCAACAGGCAGAGCTGCGGGTAGTCAATACCGGACACGCGTGCCGACATCGGCACCAGCGAGTGGTCAGTCATGCCGGGCGAGGTGTTGATCTCGAGCAGGAAGGGCTGCTGGTCTTCGGCGCGCAGCATCACGTCGACACGGCCCCAGCCGCGGCAACCCAGCGCCAGATAGGCTTCCAGCGCCTCCTTCTGGATCAGCGCTTCCAGCTCGGCCGGCAGACCGCTCGGGCACTGGTACTGCACCTCGTCGGTGAAGTACTTCTGTTCGTAGTTGTAGTCGCCGCCCGGTGCCACGATGCGCACCATCGGCAGCGCACGCGCCTGGTCGCCAGTACCGAGGATCGGGCAGGTCAGTTCCTCGCCGACGATCAGGTTCTCGCACAGCACGGCATTGTCGATGGCTGCCACCTGGCGGATCGCTTCCAGCGTCTCGGCCAGGTCATGCACCTTGTAGACACCGATCGAGGAGCCCTCATGCGGTGCCTTGACGATCATCGGCAGGCCGAGTTCGGCCACGGCCTGTTCGGCCAGCGCCTGTTGTGCGGCCGGATCACGCAACGCGCGTGCCGGGCGCTGCAGGTAGCGCGGCGTCGGCAGGTTCTCGTGCAGCCAGATGCGCTTGGTCATGACCTTGTCCATGCCTACGCTGGAAGCCATCACGCCGGAGCCGGTATAGGGAATGCCGAGCAGCTCGAGCGCGCCCTGCACCGTGCCGTCTTCGCCGTAGCGGCCATGCAGCGCCACGAAACAGCGGTCAAAACCTTCACGCTTGAGCTCGGCCAGCTCGCGCTCGGCCGGATCAAACGGATGCGCGTCCACGCCCTGGCTGCGCAGTGCCCGCAGCACGCCATTGCCGGAGCGCAGCGAAATCTCGCGCTCGGCCGAGCGGCCACCCATCAGCACGGCAACCTTGCCCAGCGCTTTCACATCGGTCGGAATCACGAAGCTCATGCCTGCTCCTTGTCCTTGGCCAGCGCCACTACCTTGGCCGGCACGGCACCGATGGAACCGGCGCCCATGCACAGCACCACATCGCCATCACGCGCCGTGCGCAGGATGGTGTCGGGCATGTCCTGGATGTTCTCGACAAACATCGGCTCGACCTGGTCGGCCACGCGCAGCGCACGCATCAGGGCACGGCCATCGGCAGCCACGATCGGCTCTTCGCCGGCCGCATAGACCTCGGACAGCAGCACCAGGTCGGAGCGGCCCAGCACCTTGACGAAGTCCTCGAAACAGTCACGCGTGCGGCTGAAACGGTGCGGCTGGAACGCCAGGATCAGGCGCTTGTCCGGGAAGGCGCCACGGGCGGCTGCCAGCGTGGCCGCCATTTCCACCGGGTGGTGGCCGTAGTCGTCGATCAGCGTGAAGCTGCCACCGCCTTGCGCCGGCACCTCGCCGTAGCGCTGGAAGCGGCGACCCACGCCCTTGAACTCTTCCAGCGCCTTGAGCAGCGCCGCATCGGGGATATTCAGTGCCATCGCCACGCCCACCGCCGACAGCGCGTTCTGCACGTTGTGCTCGCCGGGCAGGTTCAGGCAGATTTCCAGATCCGGACCGTAGGATGCACCGTCGTCATCGCGACGCTGCACGGTAAAGCGCATCTGGCCGTGGTCGGCACGCACGTTGACGGCGCGTACCTGGGCTTCTTCGGACATGCCATAGGTGGTGACCGGGCAGCCGACCTGCTCCAGGATGTCACGCGCGGCCGGGCTGTCCACGCACAGCATGGCACGGCCATAGAACGGCATGCGATGCAGGAAATCGACAAAAGCGCGCTTCAGGTTGTTGAAATCGTGGCCGTAGGTTTCCATGTGGTCGGCATCGATATTGGTGACGACCGCCATGATCGGCGACAGGTTCAGGAAGGAGGCATCGGACTCGTCGGCCTCGGCCACGATGTACTCGCCGCTGCCCAGACGCGCGTTGGCACCGGCGCTGTTCAGGCGGCCACCAATGACGAAAGTCGGATCCAGACCGGCCTCGTGCAGCACGCTGGCGACCAGGCTGGTGGTCGTGGTCTTGCCGTGCGTGCCGGCAATGGCGATGCCCTTGCGCAGACGCATCAGTTCGGCCAGCATCATGGCGCGCGGCACCACCGGGATACGCTTCTCGCGTGCGGCGATGACTTCCGGGTTGTCGGCCTTGACCGCGGTAGAGGTCACCACCACATCGGCACCCTGGATGTTGCCAGCCGCATGGCCGACAAAGGTACGGATGCCCAGGCTGGCCAGACGGCGCGTGGTCGCGTTGTCGGCCAGGTCGGAGCCGGATACGCGGTAGCCCAGGTTGGCCAGGACTTCGGCGATGCCGCTCATGCCGGAGCCACCGACTCCGACGAAATGGATGCTGTCTACAGCGTGCTTCATGCCGCTAACTCCTCACAGGCGGCCACGATTGCGCCCGTGGCCATGCGTTTTTCCATCTTCTTGGCGTGCTGCGCCTTGTCCAGCAGCTCTTCGCGCGTCAGGCCGCGCAGGAAATCTGCCAGTTTTTCCGGCGTCAGCTCGCTCTGCTGCATCAGCCAGCCACCGCCCTGGTCCACCAGGAAACGGGCGTTGGTGGTCTGGTGGTCATCGACCGCGAACGGGAACGGCACGAACAGCGCCGGCGCGCCAACAGCCGCCAGCTCGGTCACGGTGCTGGCACCGGAGCGGCAGACGATGATGTCGGCTTCGCCAAAGGCCTGCGCCGTGTCATCGATAAACGGCAGCAAAGCAGCATCGACGTCGGCCTCGGCGTAAGCCGCCTGCAGCGCCTGCAGCTGCTTTTCGCCACTCTGGTGCGCCACCAGCGGGCGCTCGGCCGGATCGATCAGCGCCAGTGCCTGCGGCACCGTGTCGTTCAGGGCCTTGGCACCCAGGCTACCGCCCACCACCAGCAGCTTCAG
>JAAYCV010000196.1 GCA_012729605.1 Ramlibacter sp.
GCTGACGTGTTCGGCCTGGAACTGGCCGCACGCGCTGGCTACAACCCATCCGCCGCGCTGACGCTGTGGCAGAAGATGGCCGCCAACGGCGCCGGCCAGGGCTCGGCCTTCTTCTCCACCCACCCGAGCGCGTCTGACCGCACCGCACGCATCCAGGCCGCGCTGCCGCAGGTGATGCCGCTGTACCAGGCGGCACGCCGCAAGTAAGCCGGACCGGCTTGCCGCAGCACCGCCAGATCCGCAGGGACTGGCGGTTTTTTCATGTGGGCAGGCAGCGACAGATATAATGCGCAGGTATACATTTTTACCGCACGATGCCTGACGCTTCTCTTGCCTCCTCCCCCCTGCAGGTACTCCAGCAGGTCTTCGGCTACCCGGCCTTTCGTGGCCAGCAGCAGGCCATCATCGAACGTGTCAGCAGCGGCGACGATGCGCTGGTGCTGATGCCCACCGGCGGCGGCAAGTCGCTCTGCTACCAGATCCCGGCCATCGTGCGGCAGCGCCAGGGACTGGGCTGCAGCATCGTCGTCTCGCCGCTGGTGGCGCTGATGCACGACCAGGTCTATGCGCTGCAGGAAGCCGGTGTTGCCGCCGCCTACCTCAACTCCACGCTCAGCCTGGAGCAGGCACGCCAGGTCGAACAGGATCTGCTCACCGGCCGGCTCACCATGCTGTATGTGGCGCCGGAACGCCTGACCACGCCGCGCTTCCTGGATCTGCTGCAGCGGCTCTACCAGCGCCAGCAACTGGCGCTGTTTGCGATTGACGAGGCGCACTGCGTCAGCCAGTGGGGCCACGACTTCCGCCCCGAATACCGCCAGCTCGATATCCTGCCGCAGCAGTTTCCCGGCGTGCCGCGCATCGCGCTCACCGCCACGGCCGATCATCTGACGCGCCAGGACATCGCCGAGCGCTTGCAGCTGGAACAAGCCGAATCCTTTGTCAGCAGCTTTGACCGCCCGAATATCCGCTACACCATCGTCGAGAAACGCGATGCGCTGGCCCAGCTCAAGCGCTTTATCGAGGACGAGCACGAAGGCGATGCCGGCGTCGTCTACTGCCTGTCGCGCAAGCGCGTGGAAGAAGTCGCCGAGGCACTGGTGCGCGAAGGCATTGATGCCATGCCCTACCACGCCGGCATGGACGCCAGCCAGCGCCAGGCCAACCAGGACCGCTTCCTGCGCGAGGAAGGCGTGGTGATGGTGGCCACCATCGCCTTCGGCATGGGCATCGACAAGCCCGATGTGCGCTTCGTGGCGCACCTGGACCTGCCGCGCAATATCGAGAGCTACTACCAGGAAACCGGCCGCGCCGGCCGAGACGGCCTGCCTTCGCACGCCTGGATGGCCTATGGCCTGCAGGATGTGGTCAACCAGCGCCGCATGATCGATGACAGCCCGGCCGATGACCAGTTCAAGCAGGTACAGACCGGCAAGCTGGACGCGCTGCTGGCGCTGGCTGAAGCCATCGACTGCCGTCGCGTGCGCCTGCTGGCCTATTTTGGCGAGCCATCCCGGCCCTGCGGCAACTGCGACAACTGCCTGAATCCGCCTGATGTCTGGGACGCCACCGAGCTGGCGCGCAAGCTGCTGTCCACCGTGTTCCGGCTGCAGGAAAAATCCGGCTTCGGCTTTGGTGCCGGTCAGGTGATGGACGTGCTGCGTGGCCGCGATACCGACAAGGTCAAGCAATACGGTCACGATACGCTCAGCACCTTTGGCCTGGCACGCGGCGCCAGCGAGGCCGAGCTGCGCACCGTACTGCGCCAGCTGGTTGCCACCGGTGCGCTGCTGGTCGATGCCAGCCGCTTCAACACCCTGCACCTGACGCCGGTGGCGCGCCCGATCCTGCGTGGCGAACAGCCGGTGCTGCTGCGCCATCTGGTCGCGCCGAGCGCGCGCCGCCGCGCCTCCGGCACTACGCGCAGTGGCAGCAGCAAGCTCAGCGTGCTGGCCGCGCAACTTGACGATGCCGGCCGCCAGCGCTTTGACGCGCTCAAGCGCTGGCGTGCCGAGACCGCACGCGAGCATGGCGTGCCAGCCTATGTGATCTTCCATGACAGCGTGCTGGCCGCCATTGCCGAGGCCTGCCCCGATACGCTGGACGCGCTGAGCGGCATCAGCGGCGTGGGTGAGGCCAAGCTGGAGCGATATGGCCGCGCCGTGCTGCAGCAGCTGGAACTGGCCTGAAACGCCTCCACCGCCAGAAGGGTAACCAGCTCCCCCAAAAGCACACGTTTGCGCCAGGTCAAAGCCCTACTATTTTTATCGGATAAGAATCTCCGTTCCGCCTTCCCAACCTGGAGATTCCCCGATGGCCACCATTCCCCTGCAACCCGTCGGCATGCCGCACGACCATTCGCGTACCGATGCCATCTATGGTTTTGATGCGCGCGGCGTAGCCAAGCGCTTCCGCCATGCCGCCATCTTTGGCGCGCTGGACTCCCTGCAGCCCGGCGAAACCATGCGCTTCGTGAACGACCACGATCCGATTCCGCTGCTGCGCCAGATGATCGACCGCTACGGCGACCAGGGCATCCAGATCACCTACTTGCAGCGCGACATGGACGGCGTGGTGATCGACTTTCTGCGCAAGTGAGCGGGGCCTGATCTGCCATGACCGCCCACGCCTCCGGACAGGCCGCCGACACCGTGCGGCCGCCGATGGAACTGGTCTGCCCCGCCGGCAGCCTGCCTGCACTGAAGCAGGCGGTTGACCACGGGGCCGATTGCGTCTACCTAGGTTTCAGGGACGCCACCAACGCCCGCAACTTTGCCGGGCTGAATTTTGACAACAAGGCCATCGCCAGCGGCATCGA
>JAAYCV010000197.1 GCA_012729605.1 Ramlibacter sp.
GCCAGCTTGATGCGCTCATATTCCTGCAGGCGGCGCACCAGTTCGGCGCGCGGGTCTTCAGCTTCTTCGCCGTCGGCGGTCTTGCGTGGCGGCAGCAGCATGCGCGACTTGATCTCGATCAGCATGGCCGCCATCAGCAGGTATTCGGCGGCCAGCTCCAGGTTGCGGCTGCGGATTTCATCGACATATTCCAGGTATTGGCGCGTCACGGCGGCCATCGGAATATCGAGGATGTTGAAGTTCTGCTTGCGGATCAGGTAGAGCAGCAGGTCCAGCGGGCCCTCGAAGGCTTCGAGAAAGACCTCGAGCGCATCGGGCGGGATGTAGAGATCCTGCGGGACGGAAAACAGCGGCTCGCCATACAGCCGCGCCACGGCGATGTGGTCGACCACATCGGGCAGCTGCAGTTCGGGGTCAAGCGATACCTGACCCGCGTTGGATAGCGGGGTACTCACGCCAGCGGCAGACGGCAGGAGAGCCGTTGCGGGGTATCAGTCGGGATTGGTGCCGTAGACGTAGGGCTTTTGCGCCACGCGACCGGCCTCGTACTGGGCACGGACTTCCGGATCCTGCTCACGATCCCACAGCAGGGAGCGGCCATGGCGCTGTTGCGCCTCCAGCTCGGGATTCTGCTTTTTCAGGGCATTGATGAATTCGGTGGCCTCGGAGCGGTAATCAGGGCGGCGGAACAGATACATGATGCGACAATCCAGAGAAAATGAGACGCGCAACCAGGCGCAATGTCCTGTATTTTACCGTTTCCCGCAGCGATTGCGGGCCATCGGGCGCTGAGCCCATCTGAAGGAGTGTTTGACATGCGTTTCCCGTTCCGTTCTTCCCGTGGCTGGTGGCTGGGTGCGGCAGCTGCCACCCTGTGCAGCGTGCTGCTGCTGCAAGGCTGTGACAACGAGCGCATCACCACCACCGAAGAGGGCTTTACTACCGAGAACGAGGTGTATGCCAAGTGGGGCCAGCCGGAAAACGTCTGGGATGGCCCGGAGGGTGAGCGCATCCTGGAATACAACCGCCAGCCGCAGGGCGTGGTCAACTACATGATCAGCATCGGCCCGGATGGCAAGGTGACGGCGCTGCGCCAGGTGCTGACGCGCGTCAACTTCGAGAAGGTGCAGCCCGGCATGATGATGGAGGAGGTGCGCCGCATGCTGGGCAAGCCGGCGAAACAGACGACTTATCCGATCAAGGGCGAGACCGTGTACATCTGGCGCTTCCGCGAAGGCAATGCGCTGAGTAACCAGTTTGTCGTGACCTTTGACCGCGATTTGCGCGTGCTGTCGACCGCCATCACCGACGACCCGATGGATCCGCACAGCCCGGACAAGTCCTGATCAGCCGGGCCTGGCGGATCTGAGGGCTCAGGCCGGTATCGGGTCAGCAGCGGGCCCGGGATCGGCAGGCTTCAGGGCCGATGCCGGCAGCAGGGCAGTAGCTTCGCGTAGCGCATCCTGCAGCCGGTCGGCATGGCGTACGCCATGGCGTTGCAGCAGCTGGACACGCTCTACCATGTCCTGCGGCTGGCGCTTGATGCCGCACAGGATCAGCGTGATGCCACGGTTGTGGCAGATCTTGGCCAGGTGCAGCAGTTCTTCGGCACCTGAACTGTCCAGATAGATGACGCCATCCAGATCCAGCACGACGACACGGCGTGGCAGCTGCTTTTCCAGATCCTGGATCAGCTTGACGGCGCCGAAGAACAGCGCGCCGTGTAGCTGGCGTACCTGCATGTCGCCGGGGTTCCAGCGCGGGATGTCGCTGTACTGGCCGGGTTCTACCGTATCGGCATAGGTCAGGCTGGAAATGCGGTAGATGAAGGTCAGGCAGGTAGCCACCAGGCCGACCTCGACCGCCACCGTCAGGTCGAACACCACGGTCAGCAGGAATACCGCCAGCAGCGTGATGCGGTAGGGCATGCGGTAGCTGCGCAGACGCGAGAACTCGCGCCACTGGCCGATGTTGAAGGCGGTGAACATCATGATCGCGGCCAGCGTCGGCAGCGGGATGTTGGCTGCCAGCGGGGCTGCCAGCAGCACGATCAGCAGCAGCGCCAGCGCGTGCACCATGCCGGCAATCGGGCTGGTGGCGCCACTGCGGAAGTTGGTGTAGGTGCGCGAAATCGTGCCGGCTGCCGGCATGCCGCCAAATAGCGGCGTGATGA
>JAAYCV010000198.1 GCA_012729605.1 Ramlibacter sp.
AAAATCGTCTTGCCGCTGGCATGGGCAAAGGTATCGCGCAGCTCGCAGCCCTTGCCATCGTCACCAAACCCGTAGATGCGCATGGTCGGCTGCCCCTGCACCGGATTCTGTGGCATGGCGGCATACTCGGTACCGTCCACCGAGATCATCGGCAAGGCATACATGGCACCATCTTCGCGTGCGCGATTCCGGCAATGGTAGATGCGGCCGGAATCGGCCACGATGCGCTGCTGCGCCAGGTCCACCGTCAGCGTGCGGCTGGACAGCGCACCCAGGCCCATGCTCTCCTCGCCATCGGCATTCGGCCAGCTCAGCGAACGGATCTTGACCTGCCCCGGCTGGTCACCGGGCAACTCGGATGCTGCCGCATAAAAACCCGTCATGCCACCACGAAACTGGGGTTTGGCTGCCGCCTGCTGCTGCAAGACGTCCTGCAGCCGGTAATGGTCGCCACTCACGTTCACCAGCCAGCGCCAGCTACCCTGCACCGGAAACGCCTCGTTCTGCAGCGGCGTGGAGTAGGCACGCACCACCACACCGCCAAGCTCCGGCAGCTCCATCAGGCTCACCTGTCCCAGCTTTGCTCCAGAAAACGAACGCAGCACAAAACGCCCATCCGGACTGAAGCGCTCATAGCTGCCCAGTGCTACCACCGGCTTTCCAGCAGCGTCCTGGCTGCTGCCCGCCACCTCGGTGGTCAGTTCGATAAAGGTAGTCGGTGCAATGCAGGCTTGCGGCGCCTGTGCCAGCGCAGGTCCCCCAGCGCCCAGCAGCATCAGTACCGCGATCCCTTTTGCCGCCCTGTCCAGCAGATTCATGGGTGCTTCTCCCCGCCATGCAGACGCTCTTCAATACCTAGCCGCCAGTACGCCGCTGGCATGGCCGATACCAGCGGACGCGTCTCAGCTCGCCCCTGCTGCACTAACCAGGCTGTAGGAAAGTGCCGGTAGGCATCCGCTTCGATCAGCTCTTGCGCGCACAAGGGCTGGCTGTGTGCCAGCGCCTGCTGGCTGGCTGCGTCCAGCGTCTGCCTTGCCTGTTGTATTTCACTATCGGGCACACGGCCATCGTGCACTGCCAGCCAGTCAATCGCCAGATCCGTCGCCACCTGCTGTACCTCGGCCGCATGCCGCGCCGACAGCACCATACGTGGCGACCAGACATAGAGCAGCACCGGACGCGCTGCACCATCTGCCGCCGTGCTGCGCTGCAAGGCCTGCCAGTCGGTATCGGAAAAACAGGGCTGCTGCGCCTGGGCAGCCCCAGCCAGCACCAGCAGCATCAGCCCAAGCCAACTCCGCCGGCACATGCTCTTATTGCAGCCCGATCAGGGCCAGCACCTCGGCCGGCTGCGCCGCCTCAGCCTGGGCACCCCAGGCCGCCACATCATGCTCGCCCAGGTAGCCCCAGAGCGCCGCCACGTCCGGCATCCCGGCAGCGCGCGCGGCATCGATATCGCGCTTGTCATCGCCCACATACAGGCAGGCCGAGGGCGGCAGCTGCAGGCGGCGCGCTGCCTCCAGCAGCGGCTCCGGATGCGGCTTGGGGTGTGGCGTGGTGTCCCCCGCCACCACCACGGCAGCGCCTTGCAGCACCGGCATGGTGCGTGCCAGCGGCAGCGTGAAGCGCTCCGTCTTGTTGGTGACAATACCCCAACGCAGGCCAGCCACTTCCAGCGCACGCAGCAATTCCGCAATGCCTTCAAAGGCACAGGTCAGCTCGGTCAGGCTGGATTCGTAATTGCGGAAAAACTCTTCGCGGTAGTCCGGAAAATCCGGATGCTCCGGCGCCATGCCAAACGCCAGACCGAGCATGCCGCGCGCGCCGGCACCGGCCATGGGCCGATAGTGTTCCAGCGGCAGCGACGGCAGTCCACGCGCCACGCGCATGCGGTCCACGGCTGCGCCCAGATCCGGGGCGCTGTCAATCAGTGTGCCGTCCAGATCGAACAGCACCGCCTGGATATTCGAGAATGCCATATGAAACCCGTTCAGTCCGGCTTGCGGCAAGCCACCATGTAATTGACGTCCACATTGGCATCGAGCCAATAGCGCTGCGTCAGCGGGTTGTAATGCAGGCCACGCGTGGAATCAATCGCCAGGCCAGATTCACGGCATTCGCGCATCAGCTCGGCCGGGGTGATCATCTTGGCGTATTCGTGGGTACCACGCGGCACCAGATTCAGCAGGTATTCCGCACCCAGGATCGCAAACAGGAAGGACTTGGGATTGCGGTTGATGGTGGACAGCAGCACCCAGCCGCCCGGCTTGACCGCCTGCGCACAGGCACGCACCACCGAGGCCGGATCAGGCACGTGCTCCAGCATTTCCATGCAAGTGACGACATCAAATTCGCCCGGATGTTCGGCTGCAAACTGCTCCACGCTGACCTTCTGGTAGCGCACGTTGTTGACGCCAGCTTCCAGCGCGTGCAACTGTGCCACGCGCAGCGATTCTTCCGCCAGATCGATACCCGTCACCTGGGCACCGGCCTGCGCCATGGATTCGGACAGGATACCGCCACCGCAGCCTACATCCAGCACCTGCCGCTCGCGCAGCGGGCCAGCCACTTCCTGGATCCAGCCCAGACGCAAGGGGTTGATGGCGTGCAGCGTATGCAGTACGCCAGTCTCGTCCCACCACTGGTGCGCCAGGTCAGAAAACTTGGCCACTTCCGCCGGATCAACGTTCTCCGCCGGCACGGATTGCTGGGTATTGGTATTTTCCATAGGCTGATTGTGCCTCAAAAATCAGATGCCGCGTATCCACCCTCCAGACGACAAAAAGCCCCGCAGGGCGGGGCTTTTTGGGTCTGCGTGAGCAGAAGGATTAGCGGGTGCCAACCACTTCGATTTCCACGCGACGGTTCTGGGCGCGGCCTTCGCGGGTAGCGTTGGTAGCGACCGGCTGGCTTTCGCCCTTGCCTTCCACGTAGATGCGCTCAGCGGGGATGCCCTTGGACACCAGGTAGTTCTTCACGGCGTTGGCGCGACGAACAGACAGAGCCTGGTTGTAGGCGTCAGAGCCGATGGAGTCGGTGTGACCAGTGCTGATCACGGCTTCCAGGTTCAGGCCCTGGATCTTGCTGACCAGGTCGTCCAGGGTAGCGCGGCCAGCCGGCTTCAGCACGGACTTGTCGAAGTCGAAGAAGGCGTCAGCAGCGTAGGTCACCTTGCTGGCAACCGGAGCAACAGGAGCCGGAGCTGCCTGGGCAACGGGCAGGCCGCAAGCCGGGGTGGCAGCGGTAGCCGGAGTCCAGTAGTTATCTTGCCAGCACAGTTCGTTCGTGCCGTTCATCCACACCAGGTTACCGTGGTTGTTAACCCAGTTGTCACCCTTCAGGGTGGTGGATGCAGCCATAGCACTGCCTGCCATAGCGACAGTTGCGAACAACACAGCCACTTTATTCAGTTTCTTCATGTTTATCCTCTTGATTTAATACCACAGCAGGAGCTGCACGATTATGCGAGTTTCGGATGCCCTTGAGCGTAACCCGTCGAACCGATTGTGCCACAGCACGCATTCACTTTAACCGCTCCACAAGGCCTCTGCACGTCAGCCCGGGGGAAATCTGGCGCTTTGTTGCGCGCTTGCCACACAGCCAGCGGGGCGACTGCCTGACCGGACACTTGACCTGACCCGGTAGAATGGTGGCTATTCATATACAGGAAGAGTCTCCGCCAGCATGACAGAATTTGCCAAAGAAACGCTGCCCATCAGTCTAGAAGAAGAGATGCGCCGCAGCTACCTCGATTACGCCATGAGCGTGATCGTGGGCCGTGCCCTGCCCGATGCCCGTGACGGCCTCAAGCCGGTACACCGCCGCGTGCTGTATGCCATGCACGTGCTCAACAACGACTGGAACCGCCCTTACAAGAAGTCGGCGCGTATCGTCGGTGACGTGATCGGTAAGTACCACCCGCACGGCGACAGCGCGGTCTACGACACCATCGTGCGACTGGCGCAGGACTTCAGCATGCGCCACATGCTGGTGGATGGCCAGGGCAACTTCGGCTCGGTGGACGGCGACAGCGCCGCCGCCATGCGTTATACCGAGATCCGCCTGTCCAAGATCGCGCACGAGATGCTGGCCGATATCGACAAGGAGACGGTCGACTTTGGTCCCAACTACGATGGCAGCGAGCAGGAGCCGCTGGTGCTGCCGACGCGCCTGCCAAGCCTGCTGGTGAACGGTTCCTCCGGCATTGCCGTGGGCATGGCCACCAACATCCCGCCGCACAACCTGAACGAGGTGGTGGACGCCTGCCTGCATCTGCTGGCACACCCCGATGCCAGCATCGATGACCTGATCGAGATCATCCCGGCGCCGGATTTCCCGACGGGCGGCATCATTTATGGCATTTCCGGCGTGCGCGAAGGTTATCGCACCGGCCGTGGCCGCGTGGTGATGCGCGCCAAGGTGCACTTCGAAGATATCGACCGGGGCCAGCGCCAGGCGATCATCGTGGACGAGCTGCCCTACCAGGTCAACAAGAAGACGCTGCAGGAACGCATTGCCGAACTGGTGCACGAAAAGCGCATCGAGGGCATCAGCCATATCCAGGACGAATCCGACAAGTCGGGCATGCGCCTGGTGATCGAGCTCAAGCGCGGCGAACTGCCCGAGGTGGTGCTGAACAACCTGTACAAGCACACCCAGCTGCAGGACACCTTCGGCATCAACATGGTGGCGCTGATCGATGGCCAGCCGCGCCTGTGCAATATCAAGGACCTGATCAGCGTGTTCCTGCAGCACCGCCGCGAGGTGGTAACGCGCAGGACCATCTTCAACTTGCGCAAGGCACGCGATCGCGGCCACGTGCTGGAAGGCCTGGCGGTGGCGCTGGCCAACATCGACGAGTTCATCCGCATCATCCGCGAGTCCCCCACCCCGCCGGTGGCCAAGGCCGAGCTGATGGCGCGCAGCTGGGACAGCAGCCTGGTGCGCGAGATGCTGACGCGTGCGCGCGAGGACGGCAGCGTCGTCAACGCCGACGACTACCGCCCCGAAGGCCTGGGCCGCCAGTACGGTCTGGGCCAGGACGGCCTGTACCGCCTGAGCGATGTGCAGGCGCAGGAAATCCTGCAAATGCGCCTGCAGCGCCTGACCGGCCTGGAGCAGGACAAGATCGTGGCCGAGTACAAGGACGTGATGGCCGAGATCGAGGATCTGCTGGATATCCTGGCCAAGCCCGAGCGCGTCTCCACCATCATCGGCGAAGAGCTGAACGCGCTCAAGAGCGAGTTTGGGCAGACCAAGCTGGGCGCACGCCGCAGCGAGATCGAGCACAACGCTCTGGAACTGGGCACGGAAGACCTGATCACGCCGACCGACATGGTGGTGACGCTGTCGCATACCGGCTATGTCAAGAGCCAGCCACTGTCCGAGTACCGCTCGCAGAAGCGCGGTGTCCGCGGCAAGCAGGCCACCACCACCAAGGACGACGACTGGATCGAGCAGCTGTTCATTGCCAACACGCATGACTACCTGCTGTGCTTCAGCAACCGCGGCCGCCTCTACTGGCTCAAGGTCTGGGAAGTGCCCACCGGCAGCCGTGGCTCGCGCGGCCGTCCGATCGTCAACATGTTCCCGCTGGAAGATGCCGAGAAGATCACCGTGGTGCTGCCGCTGACCGGCGACATGCGCACCTTCCCGAGCGATCACTACGTGTTCATGGCCACCTCCCAGGGCACGGTCAAGAAGACCGCGCTGGACGAATTCAGCAACCCGCGCAAGGCCGGCATCATCGCCGTGGGCCTGGATGAAGGCGACTACCTGATCGGCGCCGCCCTGACCGATGGCGCACATGACGTGATGCTGTTCAGCGATGGTGGCAAGGCGGTGCGCTTTGACGAGAACGATGTGCGCCCGATGGGCCGCCAGGCGCGCGGCGTGCGCGGCATGCAGCTGGAAGACGGCCAGCAGGTGATTTCCCTGCTGGTGGCCGGCGACGAGTCGCAAAGCGTGCTGACCGCCACCGTCAACGGCTTTGGCAAGCGCACCAATATTGCCGAGTACACGCGCCATGGCCGTGGCACCAAGGGCATGATCGCGATCCAGCAGAGCGAGCGCAACGGCAAGGTCGTCGCCGCCACGCTGGTGCATGAGGATGACGAGATCATGCTGATCACAGATCGCGGCGTGCTGGTGCGTACGCGCGTGGCCGAAATCCGCGAGATGGGCCGTGCCACGCAGGGCGTGACGCTGATTGCGCTGGATGACGGCGCCGAACTGATCGGCCTGCAACGCATCGTCGAGAACGATGCCAGCGAGGACGCCGCCGACAACGACACGGCAGCAGACGATACGGCTCCAGCAGCCGAATGATGCACAATGCCTGAATCGTGCCGCTGCCCACGGTGGCGGCACGTTCCGATTCCTGTTTTCCCTTTTCAGGTAGTACCGAGATGACCATGCGCTTTGCCACCCCTGTTATTGCTGCCATCGCCCTGTCCGTGGGCCTGGCTGCCGCTCCCGCCCACGCCCAGTCCGATGCCGCTGCACGCAAGCAACTGGCCACACGTATCGTGAACCTGCAGAAGGCGAACGACATGGATGCGCTGATCGCGCAACTGGCCGGTACCGCCTCGCAGACCGTGGTATCGACCTGGCTGCCCAAGCTGGACCAGCTGCCGCGCTCCAAGCAGCGTGCCGCCGCCGACCAGCTGGATGCCGAACTGAAGAAGTTCAACCAGGACAACGTGCGCCTGATCAAGAGCCGCAATGAGCGCATCAGCCTGGACGTGCTGGTACCGGCCTATGCCGAGCGCTTTACCGCCGACGAGTTGCGCCAGCTGGTGGCCTTCATGGAATCGCCCGTGATCAAGAAGTACTACGCAGCCAACCCGCAGATGGCGAACATGCTGGCGCAGAAACTGGTGGAAGCCACGCGCAAGGATGTGGAAGCCCGCATCAAGACCTTCGACAGCCGCGCCAACCAGATCATCAACAGCAACAAGTAAGCCCTGACTGCCATCATGCCTGACGTCCTGCACCGCCCCTACAACTTCTCGGCCGGCCCGGCCACCATGCCGGCGGCCGTACTGCAACGCGCCGCCAGCGAATTGCTGGACTGGCCCTACCCGGACGGACGTCGTGCCGGCATGGGCGTGCTGGAGATGAGCCACCGCAGCGAGCCTTTCGGCATCATCCTGGAACAGGCCAAGGCCAATCTGCGCACCCTGCTGGCGATTCCGGACAACTTCCAGATCCTGTTCATGCAGGGTGGAGCGATTGCCGAAAACGCCATCGTGCCGCTGAACCTGAGCCGCGGCGAAAGCGCCAGCTACGTGGTGACCGGCAGCTGGAGCCAGAAAAGCCAGGTGGAAGCCGGCAGGTACTGCCAGGTGCAGCTGGCGGCCCAGGCCGATCCGTTCACCCGCATTCCCGATCCGGCCAGCTGGCAGATCTCGCCGGGTAGCCGCTACGTGCATATCTGCAGCAACGAGACCATCCATGGCGTGGAATTCCACACGCTGCCGGACCTGGCAGCGCTGGGTTGTGACGCCCCGCTGGTGATCGACTTCTCCTCGCACGTGCTGTCGCGCAGCATCGACTGGAGCCGCGTCGGCCTGGCCTATGGTGGCGCGCAAAAGAACATCGGTCCGGCCGGCCTGACGCTGGTGGTGATCCGCGAGGACCTGATCGGCCATGCGCTGCCGATCTGCCCGAGTGCCTTCAACTACGAGCTGGTGGCGAAGAACGACTCCATGTTCAACACGCCGCCGACCTATGGCATCTACATGGCCGGCCTGATCTTCCAGTGGCTGCTGGAACAAGGCGGCGTGGCTGCGCTGGAGGCGCAGAACATCGCCAAGGCCGAACTGCTGTACAACTTCATCGACCAGTCGGCGTTCTACCGCAACGAGGTCGATCCCGCTGCGCGTTCCCGCATGAACGTGCCCTTCTTCCTGGCCGATGAAAGCCGCAACGCCGCCTTCCTGGAGGGCGCACGCGAACGCGGCCTGCTGCAACTCAAGGGCCACAAGTCCGTGGGCGGCATGCGTGCCAGCATCTACAACGCCATGCCGCTGGCGGGCGTCCAGGCGCTGGTCGACTACCTGCGCGATTTCGAGGCCCAGCAGGCCTGATTCCCCCTGACCGTTTTTCTGATCCTGCCATGACCCGGACCATTGCCGACTTGCGCGTCGCCATCGACGCGGTAGACCAACACCTGCTGAAGCTGCTCAACGAACGCGCTGCACTGGCCAACGAAGTAGGCGACATCAAGCGCCTGGAAGGCTCGCAGGTATTCCGCCCCGAGCGCGAGGCACAGGTGATCCACACCCTGCAGCAGGACAACCTGGGCCCGCTCAAGGAAACCAGCATCGCCAACATCTGGCGCGAAATCATGTCCGCCTGTCGTGCGCTGGAAGCGCCGCAGCGCGTCGCCTACCTGGGCCCGGCCGGCACCTTCAGCGAACAGGCGGCCGAAGCCTTTTTCGGCGTCAGCATCGAGCACATCCCCTGCACCAGCATGGACGAGGTGTTCCAGGCCACCGCCGGCGGCCGTGCTGCCTTTGGCGTGGTGCCGGTAGAAAACTCCACCGAAGGCGTGGTGACGCGCACGCTGGACCTGTTCCTGACTTCGCCGCTGCACATCATTGGCGAAACCAGCCTGCTGGTACGCCACAACCTGCTGCGCAAGGACAACAGCCTGGATGACATCGAGGCCGTCTACGCGCACCCGCAGGCGCTGGCGCAGTGCCAGAACTGGCTCAATGCCCACCTGCCCAACGCCGAGCGCCACGCCGCAGACAGCAATGCCGAGGGCGCCCGCATCGTGGCCAGCAACCCCAAGTGGGCGGCGATCGCCAGCTTGCGCGCCGCCAGCCAGTTCGGCCTGCACGTGGTCTCGCCCTCGATCCAGGACGATGCCTACAACCGCACTCGCTTCGCCGTGATCTGCCTGCCGGAAACACTGGCCATGCCGGAATCCTCCGGCCACGACTGCACCAGCCTGGTGGTATCGGTGGTGAACCGTCCCGGCGCCGTCTACGAGCTGCTGGAACCGCTCAAGCGCCACGGCGTGTCCATGTCGCGCTTCGAATCGCGTCCGGCCCGCAGCGGCCAGCAATGGGAATACTTCTTCTACATCGACCTGCAAGGCCATATCAGCGATCCCGCCATGGCGGCTGCGCTGGCCGATCTGCGCCCGATCTGTGCCTACTACAAGGTGCTGGGCTCTTACGCCATCAACGGCTGAGGCAGGAGGCAAGCGATGTTCCTGCGCATGGCCCTGATCGGATGCGGCATGATGGGCGGCTCGCTCGCCCTGGCGATGCGACGCGCACGCCTGGTACAACAGGTCGTGGGCTACAGCCCGCGTACCGATGACCTGCGCGTTGCCCTCGACCGCGGCGTGATCGATGCTGCCACCAGCAGCATCGCCGATGCCGTGCAGCGCGCCGATTTCGTCGTGCTGGCAGTACCGGTGGCGGTGACGGAGCAGGTGCTGAAAGACATCGCTCCGTCGCTGCGCCCGGACGCCATCATCATGGACGTCGGCTCGACCAAGCAGAACGTGATCTCTGCAGCGCAAGCGGCTCTTGGTCCGCACGCCGGCCAGTTCGTGCCGGCACACCCGATTGCCGGCAAGGAAGTGGCCGGTATCGCCCATGCCGATCCGGACCTGTACCGCGGCCGCCAGGTGATCCTGACGCCGGCGCGCAGCACCCGCATCGGCCCGCTGCAGCAGGCCACCAGCCTGTGGGAAGCGCTGGGCTGCCGCGTCATCACCATGGATCCGCAGGCGCACGATGCCGCCTTCGCCGCCGTCAGCCACCTGCCGCACATGACGGCCTATGCGCTGATGCACAGCATCCTGCACCAGGACGATGCCGCCGACACGCTGGCGCTGGCCGGCTCCGGCTTTCGTGATTTCACCCGCATTGCCGCCAGCAATCCGGACATCTGGCGCGATATCTTCCTCTGCAACCGCGAGGAAATGCTGCGCCAGACCGATGCCCTGATCGCCTCGCTGCAAACCTTTGCCCAGGCGATTGCCGATAACGACGCCGAGCGTCTGACGGCCCTGATCACCGAGGCCAGCAACGCCCGCAGCCAATGGCGCATGAGCACCATGGACAACAATTCCCTGCCCTGAACCTGATGAGCAAGCCCCCTTTCCTGGACCTCCCTCCCCTGACCGCAGCCCATGGCACGGTTCGCCTGCCCGGCTCCAAGAGCATCAGCAACCGCGTGCTGCTGCTGTCCGGCCTGTGCGCCGGCACCACCGTGCTGCACGGCCTGCTGGACTCCGACGACACCCGCGTGATGCTGGCGGCGCTGCAGCAGCTCGGCTGCCAGGTAGAGCGTGACGGCACCACCGCTCGCATCACCGGCAATGGTGGCCGACTGCCCGACAGCGCGCGCCAGGCCGATGCCCCACTGGCCCTGTTCCTCGGCAATGCCGGCACCGCCATGCGTCCACTCACCGCCGCGCTTGCCATGCTCGACGGCCACTTCGAGATGACCGGCATCCCGCGCATGTACGAGCGCCCGATCGGCGACCTGGTGGACGGCCTGCTGCAGCTCGACTGCGATGTGCGCTACCTGGCCAACCCCGGCTACCCGCCGCTGCGCATCGGCCCGCGCCAGAGCCAGGCACAGGAGCCGGTGGAAATCCGTGTGCGCGGCGATGTCTCCAGCCAGTTCCTGACCGCACTGCTGATGGCAGCACCGCTGGCACAGCACGCCACCACCTTCCGCATCCAGGGCGAGCTGATTTCCAAGCCGTATATCGAGATCACGCTGAACCTGATGCGCCGCTATGGCGTGCAGGTCGAGCGCGACAGCGAAACCGGCTGGCAGGCGTTTACCGTGCCGGCCGATGCCGTCTACCAGTCACCCGGCGAGCTGCATGTCGAAGCCGATGCCTCGTCGGCCAGCTATTTCATCGCCCTCGGCGCGATTGCCGCCGATCCGGCACAAGGCCACAGCATCACCATCGAAGGCGTTGGCGCCGATTCGATCCAGGGCGATATCCGCTTCATCGAGGCGGCGCGCGCCATGGGTGCCAGCATCAGCAGCACCCCCGACAGCATCCGCGTGCAACGTGGCCGCTGGCCGCTGCAGGCAATCGACCTGGACTGCAACCACATACCCGATGCCGCCATGACGCTGGCCGTGATGGCGCTGTACGCCGACGGCACGACCACGCTGCGCAATATCGCCAGCTGGCGCGTCAAGGAAACCGACCGCATTGCCGCCATGGCGACCGAGCTGCGCAAGCTCGGTGCCACGGTGGAGGAAGGCCAGGACTATATCCGCGTCACGCCGCCGGCCGCCGGCCAGTGGCGCAGTGCCAGCCTGCACACCTACGACGACCACCGCATGGCCATGTGCGGCTCGCTCGCCGCCTTCAACCCGGCCGGCCTGCCGGTACGCATCGATGATCCTTCCTGCGTCGCCAAGACCTTCCCCGAGTATTTCACCGACTACCTGGCGCTGTGCCAGGCGGACGCCGCCAGCATCCCGGTGCTGTGCATCGACGGTCCGAGCGCCAGCGGCAAGGGCACGCTGTCAGCCGCGGTGGCGGCACAGCTGGGCTACGCCCTGCTCGATTCCGGTTCGCTCTACCGCATCGTCGGCCTGGCCGCACGCCGTGCCGGCCTGCTGGATGGTGACCCGGCGACCAACGAAGCAGCGATTGCCAGCTTGGCCAGCGAACTCGACATCTGTTTCGGCGATGGCCAGTGCCTGCTGGGCGGCGAGGACATCACCGAGGAGATCCGCAGCGAACAGGGCGGCATGGACGCCTCCGCCGTCTCCGCCCTGCCCTCGGTACGCGAGGCGCTGGTTGGCCTGCAG
Source organism: Ramlibacter sp. (assembly GCA_012729605.1). Taxonomy (GTDB): domain Bacteria; phylum Pseudomonadota; class Gammaproteobacteria; order Burkholderiales; family Burkholderiaceae_C; genus Brachymonas; species Brachymonas wangyanguii. The sequence continues at coordinate 11,812 of JAAYCV010000198.1, forward strand.
CACGGCTTCCGTCGCCTGCCGGGGCTGGTCGCCGACGGCCGCGACATGGGCACGGTGATCTTCCCGCAGGCCCCGCTCAAGGTGTTTTTGACCGCCAGCGCCGAAAAACGCGCCGAACGCCGCCATAAGCAATTGATTTCCAAAGGAATTGACGCTAAAATAGACGACCTTCGTGCTGACCTGGAAGCGCGCGATGCGCGGGACCGTTCCCGCGCCGCTGCGCCCCTGAAACCAGCCGAAGATGCCGTGCTGCTCGACAACTCCGAGATGGACATTCCTACGTCCGTCAACCAGGTGCTGGCGTGGTGGCAAGGCAAACAGCCTTTCGGAACGCAGGCAACCGGTACGGACTGATCCGCATCTGTCGCTTTCTGACCACAGGGCTGCCTATCGGCAGCCCTGTTGCCTTTGTGCAGGCAGGCTGTTGTCGCGCCGCTGCCCGGGCAGCGGATCGTGTTTCACCCATAACCCCGCGATGCCTGCATCGCATAACCCCCCTGCCGGCGACAGGTGGACCGCAATGATGCGCTCCGCGTTCCCTCCGGCAGACTAGGAACATTCATGTCTGAATCTTTTGCTGAACTCTTTGAAGAATCCCTCAAGCGCGCGGAAATGCGCTCTGGTGAAGTCATCACCGCCGAGGTGGTCCGCGTCGAACACAACCATGTGGTAGTGAACGCAGGCCTCAAGTCCGAAGCCTACGTGCCGATCGAAGAGTTCAAGAACGACCAGGGCGAGATCGAGGTGCAAGCCGGTGATTTCGTCTCCGTGGCCATCACCAGCGCCGAAAACGGCTTTGGCGAGACCATCCTGTCCCGCGACACCGCCAAGCGCCTGGCGTCCTGGCTGCAGCTGGAAAAGGCCCTGGAATCCGGCGACTTCGTCACCGGCACCACCAGCGGCAAGGTCAAGGGTGGCCTGACCGTGCTGGTCAACGGCATCCGTGCCTTCCTGCCCGGCTCCCTGGTTGACACCCGTCCGACCAAGGACCTGACTCCCTACGAAAACAAGACCATGGAGTTCAAGGTCATCAAGCTGGACCGCAAGCGCAACAACGTGGTGCTGAGCCGCCGCGCCGTGCTGGAAGCTTCCATGGGCGAAGAGCGCGCCAAGCTGCTGGAAACCCTGAAGGAAGGCGCCATCGTGCATGGCGTGGTCAAGAACATCACCGAATACGGTGCGTTCGTGGACCTGGGCGGCATCGACGGCCTGCTGCACATCACCGACATGGCATGGCGCCGTGTGCGTCACCCCTCCGAGGTGGTGCAGGCTGGCCAGGAACTGGACGCCAAGGTCCTGAAGTTCGACGCCGAGAAGAACCGCGTGTCCCTGGGCCTGAAGCAGCTGGGCGAAGACCCCTGGCTGGGCGTGTCCCGCCGCTACCCGCAGGGCACCCGCCTGTTCGGCAAGGTCACCAACATTGCCGACTACGGCGCCTTCGTCGAGCTGGAGCCCGGCATTGAGGGTCTGGTGCACGTCTCCGAAATGGACTGGACCAACAAGAACGCTGCCCCGAACAAGATCGTCTCCATGGGCGACGAAGTCGAGATCATGGTGCTGGACATCGACGAAGACAAGCGTCGCATCAGCCTGGGCATGAAGCAGTGCAAGGCCAACCCGTGGCAGGATTTTGCCGCCAACACCAAGCGTGGCGACAAGGTTTCCGGCCCGATCAAGTCCATCACCGACTTCGGCATCTTCGTGGGCCTGGCCTCCGGTATCGACGGCCTGGTGCACCTGTCCGACCTGTCCTGGAACGAGCCGGGCGAAGCTGCCGTGCGCAACTACAAGAAGGGCCAGGACGTGGAAGCCGTGGTGCTGGGCGTGGACGTCGAGCGCGAGCGTATCTCCCTGGGCATCAAGCAGCTGGATTCCGATCCGTTCACGACCTTCGCGTCCGTGAATGACAAGGGCCAGTCCGTGACCGGTACCGTCAAGAGCGTCGACGCCAAGGGCGCCGAAATCGATCTGGGCGAGGAAGTCATCGGCTACCTGCGCGCCAGCGAAATCAGCCAGGACCGCGTGGAAGACGCCAGCCAGGTGCTGAAGGTCGGCGACGAAGTGACCGCCGTGATCACCAACATCGACCGCAAGAACCGCGGCATTTCCCTGTCCATCAAGGCCAAGGATTCTGCCGACCAGCAACAGGCCATGAGCGACCTGAACCAGGCTTCTGCCCGCGACCACGCCGGCACGACCAGCCTGGGCGCCCTGCTGCGCGCCAAGCTGGACAACAGCAACAACTGATCGTCCGCGTGACGATGCCACGGCAGTCCGCTGTCGTGGTGCCGATCCGGTCCGCCGGGTCGGCCAGCTGGCTGCCAGCCAGGCCCTCTCTCCGCAGATCTTTCTGTTTTCCGAGGGCTTGCACAACCGCCCTGCCCCGCAAGTCCGGTTGTGCAAGCCTTTGACATTTCCCATTTCCATGACACGCTCCGACCTCGTTGACGAATTGGCGGCACGCTTCAGCCAGCTCACCCACCGCGACGCCGAAATGGCCGTCAAGTCCGTGCTCGACAGCATGGCCGACGCCCTGGCCCGTGGCCATCGCATTGAAGTGCGGGGTTTTGGCAGCTTTACCGTCAACCACCGTCCGGCGCGTACCGGCCGCAACCCGCGTACCGGCGAGAGCGTGGAAATCCCCGAAAAGCGCGTTCCGCACTTCAAGCCCGGCAAGGCCCTGCGCGAAGCCGTGGACCATCAGCCCGACGACAGCCAGGCCTGATTGCCGGCTGCCGCAGACAGGCCTTCCCCGCATACAATGGCCTGCAAGATCCGGATGCCGGCTGCCACCTGATGTGACAGCACGCCGCATCCGACGGGAGTTTCCGGATGAAATACGCCATCGGACTGCTCAAGGCAGTCATCTTTATCCTGCTGTTCGGCTTTGCCCTGAACAACCGCCAGAACGCCACGCTGAATTTCCTGTTCGACTACGCGATCACGCTGCCAATGATCGTGGTGGTGCTGGGCAGCTTTGCGCTCGGCATCGTGCTCGGTATCCTGGTGATGCTGCCGCGCTGGTGGCAGCATCGCCGCAAGGCACAGCAGGCACGCCAGCAGCTGGAAGCCCTGCAGGCACAACAGGCGGCGGCCAGCCAGCCACCGGCCGGCACACCTGCCAGTCGCACCCCGGATCCGGATCAGCAACGCCACATGACCGATCCCTCCCTGCCCATCACCGACGGCCAGTAAGGCCTGACTATTCCCGGATTTCGCATGGAAAACGATTCTTTCATCTGGCTGCTGCTGGCCCTGCCCGTGGTGTTTGGCCTGGGCTGGATGGCCTCGCGGCTGGACTTGCGCCAGCTGCGCACTGCCAACCGCAGCGCGCCCAAGGCCTATTTCATGGGCCTGAACTACCTGCTCAACGAGCAACAGGACAAGGCGATTGATGCCTTCATCGAGGCGGTGCAAAAGGATCCTGACACCACCGAGTTGCACTTCGCCCTCGGCAACCTGTTCCGCCGCCGTGGCGAATACGAGCGAGCCGTGCGCGTACACCGCCACCTGCTGTCGCGCAACGACCTGTCCGCAGCTGACCGCGACCGCGCCCAGCACGCGCTGGCACAGGACTTCCTGAAGGCCGGCCTGCTGGACCATGCCGAAGAAGCCCTGCGTGCCCTCAAGGGCAGCAGCTACGAAGCACAGGCACAACTGGCGCTGCTCGGCATTTACGAACGCTCACGCGACTGGGTGCCTGCCGGCGAATCGGCACACGCCCTGGAGGCCGCCGGCCAGCAGGATTTTGCCCGTCAGCGTGCCCACTACGTGTGCGAACGCGCCCAGGAGGCCCACAAGCAGGGCGAACCACAACAGGCCATGGAGCTGCTGCAGCAGGCGATGCAGATCGCGCCACAAGCCGCCCGACCACGCCTGCAGCAGGCCCTGCTGTTGCAGGCTGGCGGCGAACACGCCAAGGCCTTCGAATTGCTGCAACAGGCGATGCGCGACATTCCGGCATTTGCCCCCCTGCTGGCGGCACCGCTGGCCCAGGCCGCCCTCGATACCGGCCGCACGCTGGAAGCCCACGCCCTGCTGGAGCGCCTGCAGCAGCAATCGCCCTCGATTGATCTGGTGGAAGCGCTGGCGCGGCTGGACCAGCAACTGGATCCGGCGGCCTCAACGGCCGGCCGCTACCTGGGCCACCTGGAGCAAAGCCCTTCCCTGATTGCCGCCACCCGCTGGCTGGATCTGGAAAAACTGCAGCAGGACCCGCACCGCGAAGTGGTGGATCGCGCGCTGGACAAGGCGATCCGCCCACTGGGGCGCTACCGCTGCGCCGCCTGCGGTTTCGAGGCACAGCAGCACTACTGGCACTGTCCTGGCTGCCAGAGCTGGGACAGCTACCCGCCGCGCCGCGTCGAAGAACTGTAAACCCTGCCGAGCTCCCCAAAAACAAACCCCATCGCGTTGCCGTGATGGGGTTTTGTCTTGCTGCCTTAGCGGGCAGATGGCGATCAGCGCGACATCTGCACCGAGCCGTTGACCATGACACGCACGGTGGACTTGCCGGGCTGCACCGCCAGCTCGGCGGCCGAATCCGCGGCCATGGCGCGCGCCGCCATCATCTTGGGCGCGCCGCCGTAAAAGCCTTCTGCATTGACAGAGACTTCGCGCAGGCTGTAGCTGTTGAAGCCGAAGCTGCGCGTGATGGTATTGGCCTTGTCGCGGAAGGCGGCAATGGCGCGCTCCTGCGCCTGGGCCTCGGTGCGCTGGCGCAGCTCCTTGCTGATATCGAAGCCGACATCAGCAATCGTCAAGGTGCTGATGCGGTCAGCAGTGCGGCTGACGCGGTCAATGTCCTTGCCGCTCAGGATCAGCTCGGTGCTGCCTTGCCACTGCGTGATACGGCCATTCTGGTCGCGGCTCGGGTAGAGGCTGAAGTTGCCGGTCTGCACTTCCATCGCCTCATCACGCTGCTGGCCGCGCGCTACCTGCAGGGCGGCATCGAGTGCCTGCTTGAGCTGGGTCTGCACCGCCTGGGCATCCTTGCCCTGGCGGCTGGTGGACATGGTGATGCGCAGCATGTCCTGCTGTACATCGACACTGCCTTCGGCGGACAGCTGCGCCACATTGGAGGGTTGATAGGACGTCATCGGGGCATTCTGCGCCAGCGCCGGGGTGCTGGCAAGCCAGCCACAGGCGGCAGTCAAGACGGCGGCGCGCAACAGGGAAACGGGTTGATAGGTCATGGGACTCCTAGCGGGACGGGCTGATCCTTGCGGATCAGCGACGGTTCTTGCCATTGATGTGGATGGTGCGGGAATGTTCGCGTACGGCACGACGCAGCTCTTGCAATTCCTTCTTGCTCAGGCGGCGCGGTTTGGCACCGTTCATGCACTGCTTTTGCATGCTGACGCTTTCACGCAGGTCCTGGGCCGATTGACCGGGGAACTGGACACCGACTTCGTTGGCCGGACTCGGACAAGCCGGCTGGGCCATGGCCATTCCGGAAACTCCGGACAACACCAGACCGAAAGGCAATAGACGCATCAGCACGCGCTGACGACGTGCGCGAACCGGATCAAAAAAACCAGACTTCTTCATTCACTCTTCCTGAAAACCATGCTCCTTGGTACAGGGCACATGGTCACCATGCGACATGCCCCAAGGTTACCGCTACCACGCAGGAAAAAAAGCCCTGCACAGGTCAGATTGGCAAGATCAGGGCAAAACTTGTAACAGTGTGAAAAGTCACCATTTATTACCAGTTTTCGCGGGATTGCAGCCTACCATCCTTGGCATGTTACAAATTTTCGGAGGACAAGCATGAACCAGGCGAACGCCCGACCCGACAAGATCGTGATTGTCGATGACGACGCCCGTATCCGCGACCTGCTGCGCCGCTACCTGAGCCAGGAAGGTTTTGAAGTCATGGTGGCGGAGGACGGCAAGAACCTCAACCGCATCCTGCTGCGCGAAACGGTAGACCTGATCGTGCTGGACCTGATGCTGCCGGGCGAAGATGGCCTGTCCATCTGCCGCCGCCTGCGCGCCGCCAATGACCGCACGCCGATCATCATGCTGACTGCCAAGGGCGAAGACGTGGACCGCATCGTCGGTCTGGAAATCGGCGCCGACGACTACCTGGGCAAGCCGTTCAACCCGCGCGAGCTGCTGGCCCGCGTGCACGCCGTGCTGCGTCGCCGCCCGGCTGTCGAGGCCCCCGGTGCGCCCGCCACCGAAACCGAAATCGTGCACTTCGGCAATTTCGTGTTCGACCTGAGCGCACGCACGCTGAAAAAGGACGGCGAGGATCTGCCGCTGACGACCGGTGAATTCGCCATGCTGAAGGCCCTGGTACGCCATCCGCGCCAGCCGCTGTCGCGTGAAAAGCTGGCCCAGCTGGCACGTGGCCGCGAGTTCGAACCGTTTGACCGCAGCCTGGACGTGCAGGTGTCGCGCCTGCGCAAGCTGATCGAGACCGATCCGGCTTCGCCGCGCTACATCCAGACAGTCTGGGGCGTGGGCTACGTCTTCGTGCCGGACGGCAACAACAACTGATGCTGCGGCTGCAGAGCCCGTCGATGCCAGCCTCGCGCTGGCATCCCTGTCTCCGTCCGCGCCCGCTTCCCTGACAATTGTCACGCCGCAGCGCTGGCCTGGCCTGCCGCTGCTCCCCCTGCCGATTCCGCATGCACCCAGAAGATTCCACTGCCACCACGACGCCCACGCCCGCCAGCCCCGAGTCCGCCACCGGTGCGCGACCGATGCTGCGCAAGGGGGTAGAGGCGACATCGGCGCTGCTGGGCTCAGCGGTACCGACACGCTGGGGCCTGAACCTGTTCTGGCGCACCTTCATCATGATTGCCGTGATGCTGCTGGTGAGCACGATCGGCTGGCTGGTGACGATACGTACCGCCAACATGGAACCACGCGCAATGCAGACGGCGCAGCAGATCGCCTCGCTGGTGAACCTGAGCCGCACGGCGCTGATCTATTCCGATGCCATCACGCGCTTCTCGCTGATCCGCGAGCTGGCCGAAGAGGAAAGCGTGCGCATCCTGCTGCGCGAGCCGGATGATGCCATCCTGCCCATGGCCAGCACCCCGTTCAATGACCAGGTGGCGCGCGAACTGCAATACCGGCTGGGTCCGGACACGGTGCTGGCAAGCCAGGTCAACGGCGAGAAAGGCCTGTGGATCGGCTTTGACATCGACAGCGATGCCTACTGGCTGCTGACCGACGAATCGCGCATCACCTCGCTGGGGGGAACGACCTGGCTGATCTGGCTGCTGATGGCAGCCGGCCTGTCGCTGCTGGGCGCGGCGGTGATCGCCGGGCTGGTCAACCGGCCGCTCAAGCAGCTCTCGGTCGCCATCGGCAAGGTACGGCTTGGCAATTACACCGATGCCCATCTGGACGAGGAAGTACCGGCGCGCGAGCTGCGCGAGGTGAACATCGGCTTCAACCGCATGGTGGAACAGCTGTCTGCAGTGGAGCAGGAGCGCGTGGTGATGCTGGCCGGCATCTCGCACGACCTGCGCACGCCGCTGGCGCGCCTGCGGCTGGAAGTGGAAATGAGCGTGGACGATGAGGAGTCGCGCAAGTACATGGCGGCCGATATCGAGCAGGTGGACGGCATCATCACCAAGTTCATGGACTACGCGCGTCCGGACGGCCGCGAGCTGGCCGCGGTGGCACTGGCCGACGTGGTACGCACCAGCGCCTACCCCTACCAGAACCAGGACGAGATGGTGCTCGACATCGATGTGCCGGAGAACCTCAAGGTCAAGGCCGACGAGATCGAGCTGGCGCGCGTGATTTCCAACCTGCTGGAGAATGCGCGTCGCTACGGCAAGACGCCGGGCAAGGAGCTGACCGAGGTCAGCATGAAGGCGCGTACCGAAGGCAGCTTCGTGCACCTGGAGTTTGCCGACCAGGGCAGCGGTGTCCCGCCCGAGATGCTGGACCGGCTGACGCAGCCCTTCTACCGCGCCGACGAGGCGCGTACCTCGGCGGTGGGCAGCGGCCTGGGCCTGGCCATCGTGAAGAAGGTGGTGGAGCACATGGGCGGCTCGCTGCAGCTCAGCAATGGCAAGGACGGCGGCCTGCGCGCCGACCTGCGCATGCCCAAGGCCAAGTAAGCCGGTAGATCAGGCCAGCGGAAACAGCAGCAGCACGGCGCGGGCTTCCATGCTCTGCTCCAGCCCGACCGG
>JAAYCV010000199.1 GCA_012729605.1 Ramlibacter sp.
CCATGAGCCTGACCGACCGCGGTGCCAGCAGCACCGCAGAAATTGCCACCATCGAGCCTGCCCGCATCATCCTGCGCCTGTGCAAGCACTGGGGCCACAAGTTTGCTGTACGCTACGACGAGCAGAGCGGCGAGATCGCACTGACCGGCTATGGCAGCTGCAGCATGCAGCAGGTGCCGGGCGGCCTCGCCTTCCGGCTGCACTGCCCCGACCCCGACATGCTGCCACGCCTGCAACAAGTGGTCGCGGAGCACGCACAACGCATGGCGCGCGACGAGACGTTTGACTTCCACTGGGCTGCGGCCTGATTTTTCCGGGATTTCATCATGAGCACAAACGACACCACCCGCCGCTACGGCACCATCACGCGACTGCTGCACTGGAGCATGGCCGCCCTGTTCATCTGGCAGTTCTGCAAGTTCTTTGACCGCATCCAGGATGGCGAGCACTTTCTCGGCAACCTGACCGGCCCGCTGCACGGTTCCTTCGGGGCGCTGATCCTGGTGCTGGGCATCCTGCGCATCCTCTGGGCCATCAGCCAGAAGCAGCGTCCGTCGCAGCAGGGGCCGCTGGCCGCACTGGCCAGCATGGGCCACAAGCTGCTCTACCTGCTGATGCTGCTGATGCCCCTGAGCGGCATGATGTACGTGCGTGGGAATGGTTACCCATTGAAGGTTTTTGGTACGGAACTCATGGCCCGCACCGGAGTCAAAACCGAGTGGATGCTGTCGATTGGCGAGTTGCATTCACCACTCGCCTGGCTGACGGTCATCACGGTATTGGGCCATATGTTTTTTGCCCTGTACCACCATATTGTGCTGAAGGATGGCACGCTGTCCCGTATCGCCTGAGGAGGCCCATGACCACTACCCGCCCTGCCACGCATTCCCTGTTGTCCCGCCGCCACGCCATGACCCGCCTGCTGGCGGGCGGCCTGCTGCTGGGTGGCGCCGCCTGGCTGACCGCGCCGTCGGCATCAGCCCAGACAGCGAACAGCTCCCAACTGGCGCAAGTCAGCCCGACCTCGCGCCTGGCCGGCAAGGCGCCGCCGAGCATGAAGCTGGACTACGCACTCAAGGGCCGGGTATCGCGCATTGGCTACAGCGCCAACGCCACGCTGGACTGGCGCCGTACCGGCAATAGCTACCAGCTTGATTTCACCGCGCGCGCACCGCTGGTCAGCCGCACCCAGTCGAGCAACGGCACGGTCGGTGCCAACGGCCTGCGTCCGTCCCGCTTTACCGACAAGTGGCGCGGCAAGACGAATAGCGCCAGCTTCCAGCGCAATGGCAGCCAGGGCAGCATCAGCTACACCAATGGCAACACCGCAGCCGCTCTGCTGCCTGGCGCGCAGGACCAGGTCAGCGTGTTCATCCAGCTGATGGCGCTGATGGATGCCAACCCGGGCAAGTACGGCACCGGCCAGATCTTCGCCTTCCAGGCCTCGGATCACCGCCGCGCGCCGGTCTGGCGCTTCCGCGTGCAGGGCAAGGAAACGATCCAGGCCGCCGGCCAGTCGTTCGACGCCTGGCGCGTACGCCGCATCCTGGAAGATGGCGAGGACAAGCTGGTGGAAATCTGGCTGAGCCCGTGGAAGGCTGCCGATGGCACTACCTACCACCTGCCGGTGCGCCTGCGCATCTCCGAAGGCCCGAACGATTACGCCGAGCAGACGCTCAAGGCACTGCCGAAGCTCTGATGCCGATGGGCGTGCGTTAGTTGACGGACGGGCTGCGGGATGCAGCCCGTTTTGCTCTTGATTCGGCACGATCCGCTACCATGTAGAAACCATGATGTACCAAGACCTGTTTGACCAGACCGTTTCCGGCATGCATACGCTGTATGACTCCGAGAGCTTTGTCGTGGTCCACATGCAGTCCAGCCCCCTGCTCAGCGGTGCCGACAGCATCCTGATGCAGGGCCGCGACCATCTGGCGCTGGCGCGCAACGGTTTCGAGATCGTGGACAAGCGCTCCGGCCGCCACGTGTTCCTGGACGGCAGCTGGGCCGAGCTGTTCCAGCAGCAGATCGCCGCCTGGCAGGACAACACGCCAACGCAGGAAGAAGTCGAAGACACGCTGGAAGATTACGCCGTGCTGGCCTGCAGCCCGGTGCGCCTGCACTGAGCCTCGGGCGCTCCCGCTACCTCTCCCCTACAATAAGCGGCACGTGGCCAACAGCCCGTGCCGTTTTTTTCTGCCTGCAGCGCCGCGACCCGGCCTGCCCTCCTGCATGAGCCATCCCTACATCCTCACCCTGTCCTGCCCTGACCGCATGGGCCTTGTCCACGCCGTCTCCGGTTTCCTGATGGAACAGGGCGGCAATATCGAAGAAGCTGCCCAGTACAACGACAGCCAGACCGGCCTGTTCTTCATGCGCGTCGGTTTTGTCTGCCCCGAGGCCGACGTGGCCGTGCTGCGCACCCGGCTGGAAGCTTTCGCCGCGCCCTTGGGCATGCAGGCCAGCCTGCACCCGCGCGCCGAGCCGATGCCGACAGTGATCCTGTGCAGCCGCCAGGGCCACTGCCTGAACGATCTGCTGTTCCGCTGGAAGAGCGGCCTGCTGGCGATCGACATCCGCGCCATCATCAGCAACCACCGCGATTTCTACCAGCTGGCCGCCAGCTACAACGTGCCCTTCCACCACATTCCGGTGAACAAGGACAACAAGCCGCAGGCCGAAGCCCGCCAGCTGGAAATCATCGAATCCGAAGGCGCCGAACTGGTGGTGCTGGCGCGCTACATGCAGGTGCTGAGCAACAGCATGTGCGAATCGCTGTCCGGCCGCGCCATCAACATCCACCACAGCTTCCTGCCCAGCTTCAAGGGCGCCAAGCCCTACTACCAGGCGCATGACCGCGGCGTGAAGCTGATCGGTGCCACCGCGCACTACGTTACCTCGGACCTGGACGAAGGCCCGATCATCGAGCAGGACGTGGCGCGCGTGGACCACAGCAAGACAGTGGAAGACCTGACCGCGATCGGCCAGGACACCGAAAGCCAGGTACTGGCGCGTGCCGTGAAATGGCACAGCGAACACCGCGTGCTGCTGAACGGACAGCGCACGGTGATCTTCCGCTAAACACAGACGGTGCCGGCTTGCCGGCCCGTTGGCATCAGCCCTGGATCTGGTCGAGTGCGTCGCGCAGCTGGCCGACGGTGCGCTCGATGTTCTGGCACTTCTCCAGGCCGAACAGGCCCAGGCGGAAGGTGCGGAAGCTGTCCGGCTCGTCGCACTGCA
>JAAYCV010000200.1 GCA_012729605.1 Ramlibacter sp.
ATGCAGATACGACCCTCTTCATGACGCGCCGACAAGGCCAACGGGCCATGCGCAAGCAACTGCTCGCCACGCGCACTGGCCTGCAGGTAGTCGCTTTCGGTGATCAGGGATTCAGCCATGGATGTTCTCCCATTGTTGGCATAACTGTCCGATATGCCGTGTCAGATAGGCCGCCAGTTGCCGCAACTGCTGCAACGTAAATCCTTTCTGGCTGTACAGCTTCACTCTGGCCAGATCACACAGCAACTCGAACCTGGCATGTTCCTCCACACCCAGCACATGCACATGTGGCGGGCGATGGTCATTCGGATAAATCACGATACGCCAGGCCCGGAAGGGCGGAAGTACAGCAGGCATGTTCAATATAACCCAAGCAATCTTGGGTTTCAAGAATTCAGACAAGCCGCATGATAACAAATATGAATTCTTTTTTATTACCTTTCATGAGGCGAGCACAAAAAAGCGGCCCGCAGGCCGCCCCATCAAATCACCTCACCAGCCACTCACAGCGCCCGGGAAATGATGATCTTCTGCACATCACTCGTGCCCTCGTAGATCTGGCACACGCGCACGTCGCGGTAGATACGCTCCACCGGGAAGTCGGCCGTCACGCCGTAGCCACCCAGGGTCTGGATCGCCACCGAGCAGACCTTTTCGGCCGTTTCGCTGGCAAACAGCTTGGCCATGGCCGCTTCCTTCAGGCAGGGCTTGCCGGCATCGCGCAGGCTGGCGGCGTGCCAGATCAGCTGGCGTGCCGCTTCCAGTTGCGTGGCGCAATCGGCCAGGCGGAAAGACACCGCCTGGTGCTCGATGATCGGCACGCCGAAGGCCTCGCGCTCCTTGGCGTACTGGATGGCAAAATCCAGCGCGCTGCGCGCCATGCCCACGCTCTGCGAGGCAATGCCGATACGGCCGCCTTCCAGCGCGCTCAGGGCAATCTTGTAGCCCTCGCCTTCCTCGCCGATCAGGTTCTCGGCCGGAATGCGGCAGTTGTCAAACAGGATCTGTGCGGTATCGCTGCTGTGCTGGCCCAGCTTGTGCTCCAGGCTGGCGACTTTCCAGCCCGGGTTGTCGGTGCCCACCATGAAGGCGCTCAGGCCCTTCTTGCCGGCAGCCTTGTCGGTCACGGCGATCACCACCGCGGCCTGGCCATGCTTGCCGCTGGTAATGAACTGCTTGGTACCGTTGATCACGTACTCATTGCCGTCCTTCACCGCCGTGGTGCGGATGGCGGAAGCGTCGGAGCCCACGTGCGGCTCGGTCAGGCAGAACGCACCCAGGATATCGCCACGCGCAGCCGGCACCAGCCACTGCTGCTTCTGCTGCTCATTGCCGTAACGCATCAGGATCGCGTTGTACGGGCAGTTGGTCACGCTGATCGCCGTGCTGGTACCGCCGTCACCGGCAGCGATCTCTTCCAGCACCAGGGCCAGCGTCACGTAATCCAGGCCGGCTCCGCCGTACTCTTCCGGTACGCAGATACCATAGGCACCCAGCTCGGCCAGGCCCTTGTGTGCTTCCTTGGGGAAGGTGTGCTCCTTGTCCCACTGGGCGGCATTGGGCCACAGCTGTTCTTGTGCAAAGGCGCGAACGGCATCGCGCACCATTTCCTGGTCCTGGGTCAGCAGCATGGCTTTCTCCTCGTGTTCTGTTCTTGAAAAATTCTCGGGATGACAGGCAGGTGCGACTTACCAGTCCAGCGCCTGGCCATCGTATTGCAGGAAGCCGCCATTGGCCGGATGGTTCTCCAGCACCTGGCGCATGCCACGCGCACTGTCCTCGACCTTCACCGGCGCCTCGGCACCGCCCATGTCGGTCTGCGTCCAACCCGGATGCAGCAGCACCATGGTGCTACGCGGGTAATCAAAACGGGCCGATGCCACAGCCATGTTGAGCGCCGTCTTGCTGACACGGTACAGCCAGCTGTGGCTGCTGTCGGCAACGGCAATGCTGCCCAGAATGCTGGACACGAAAGCAAAGACGCCACCCTGGCCGCCCCGCCCTGCTTCTACCAGCGGCGCCACCTGAGGAATCACCTGCATCGCACCGAGCACGTTGGCGTGCATGACCTGGTCAAAGTCCTGTTGCGTTGGCGGGCTCAGTGCATCACCGCGGCCGGGCACTCCCGCCACATAAATCGCCACATCCAGCGCTACACCATCCAGCTGCCAGCTCAAGCCGCTGACACTGGCCGGATCAGCCACATCCACACGCAAGGCCTGGGCCACGCCCAGTGCTTCCAGCCGGGCCAGTCCGGCATCATCCCGCGCGGTGGCAATCACCTGATCGCCATTCGCCACATACTGGCGCGCCATCTCGTAGCCAATGCCACGCGAGGCACCTATCAGCAACACCTGTGCCATGCTGTCTCCTGTCACCTGTCTCACAGGCAGGGCGCTGCCCCATGGCAGCCACCCTGCGGTCTGGCATTACACCAGTTCGATACACATGGAAGTGCCTTCACCGCCGCCGATACACAGCGTGGCCAGGCCCTTCTTCAGGCCGCGCGCCTTCAGCGCGTGGATCAGCGTCACCACGATACGGGCACCGGAAGCGCCGATCGGGTGGCCCAGCGCGCAGGCGCCGCCGTTCACGTTGACCTTGTCATGCGGCACGTTCAGCTCGGCCATCAGCGCCATCGGCACCACGGCAAAAGCCTCGTTCACTTCCCACAGGTCCACGTCCTCGACCTTCCAGCCGGCCTTGTCCAGCGCCTTCTTGGTAGAACCAACCGGAGCGGTGGTGAACCAGTTGGGCTCTTGCGCGAAGGCGGCGTGGCTGACGATGCGTGCCAGCGGCGTGCAACCCAGCTCCTTGGCCTTGGATTCGGTCATCAGCACCACGGCGGCAGCGCCGTCGTTGATGCTGGAAGAAGCGGCAGCGGTAATCGTGCCGTCCTTCTTGAAGGCGGGACGCAGCGTCGGGATCTTGTCGATCTTGATCTTGCCCGGACCTTCGTCGGTGTCGATCACGCGCTCGCCCTTGCGATCAGCCACGGTCACCGGCACGATCTCGTCCTTGAAGGCGCCAGCAGCGATGGCGTCCTGCGCGCGCTGCACGCTGGCCATGGCAAACGCGTCCTGCTGCTCGCGCGTGAAGTTGTACTTCTCGGCACACTCTTCGCCGAAGGTACCCATGCTGCGGCCTTCCTCGTAGGCATCTTCCAGGCCGTCCAGCATCATGTGGTCATACACCTTGTCGTGACCGATGCGGTAGCCGCCACGTGCCTTCTTCAGCAGGTAGGGGGCGTTGGTCATGCTTTCCATGCCACCGGCCACCAGGATGTCGGCGCTGCCGGCCTTGATGGTGTCGGCAGCCATCATGATGGTCTGCATGGCAGAGCCGCACACCTTGTGCACGGTCACGGCAGCGGAAGACTTGGGCAGGCCAGCCTTCAGCGTGGCCTGGCGCGCCGGCGCCTGGCCCTGGCCAGCCATCAGCACGTTGCCGAAGTAGACCTGCTCGACCTGCTCGGGCTTCAGGCCGGCCTGCTCGACGGCAGCCTTGATCGCCACGGCACCCAGATCGCTGGCAGACAGATTGGCAAAGTCGCTCTGGAAAGAGCCCATGGGGGTGCGCTTTGCGGCGACGATAACGATGGATTCAGCCATGCTTTTTACTCCTGTGGGGTTGGCAGGTCCTGCTGGCGGGAAAACCGCCGATCCTGCTCATAGGGAAATACATCCAGCACTTCACCACGCTGGATGCGCTCTTTGTGCGCCTGCCAGAACTGGGGGTCCAGCAGGTCGCCGTGGTATTTCATGAAGACTTCGCGCACGGCATCGTTGCCGAGCAGGAAGGGCCCGAAGGTTTCGGGGAATACGTCCTTGGGTCCGACGTGATACCAGATCTCGCCCGACATCTCGTCTTCCTCGTTGCGTGGCGCTGGCACCTTGCGGAAATTGCAGTCGGTCATGTATTCGATTTCATCGTAATCGTAAAACACGACCTTTCCATGACGCGTGACGCCAAAGTTCTTCCACAGCATGTCGCCGGGGAAGATGTTGGCCGCCACCAGATCCTTGATCGCATTGCCATATTCGATCACGGCATGCTCCATCTGGTGGCGCGCCTTCGGGCTGTCCAGGCCGGAATCGAAGGATTCCTGCAGGTAGATATTCAGCGGCACCATGCGGCGCTCGATATAGACATGCTTGAGGATGACCTCCTGCTGGCCATTGCCGTCGCGGTCGGAAATCTCGATCTGGCTCGGGGCGAACTTCTGGATTTCCTCGATCAGCTCGTCCTCGAAACGGTCGCGTGCAAACGCCACCAGGCTGTACTCCATGGTGTCGGCCATGCGGCCCACGCGGTCGTGGTCGCGTACCAGCTTGTACTTTTCCTTGATCAGTTCGCGCGAGGTGTCCTTCTGCGGCGGGTAGTAGTCTTTGATCACCTTGAACACATAGGGGAAGGACGGCAGGTCGAACACCAGCATCACCATGCCCTTGATGCCGGGGGCGATGCGGAACTTGTCGGTGCTGTGCAGCAGGTGGAACAGGAAGTCGCGGTAGAACAACGTCTTGCCCTGCTTGGCCAGGCCGAGCGCGTTGTAGATCTCGGCGCGCGGCAGGCGCGGCATCAGGCTGCGCAGGAAGTGCACATAGGCCGAGGGGATCTCCATGTCGACCATGAAGTAGGCCCGCGCAAAACTGAACAGCGACTGCAGGTCGTTCTCGCCAAACAACGCGGCGTCGATGTACAGCTTGCCGTTCTCGTTGAACAGGATCGGCAGCGAAAACGGCACCTCGCGGAAGCTGTTGACGATCTTGCCCACCACATAGGCGCCCTTGTTGCGGAAGAACAGGTTGGACAGCACCTGCACCTGGAAGTTGGAGCGCAACCGGCCATCGCCGATCTGCGCCAGGAACAGCGGCTCGATGCGGCTGATGTCGGCGTCCAGGTCCTCGAACGGGGCATGCAGGCCGTAGTCCAGGATCAGCGTTTCCAGGCAGCCGCGCAGCTCGCCAGCGCTCTTCGGGTAGTAGGCACGGTAGGACGTGACCTTCACGTCCGGCTGGCATTCGATGTACTCGGTGCTGATGGCAGGCAGCACGAAGACGAAATCGTTGTGGAAATAGCTGCGGTGCAGGATCTTGGTGGTGACCGAGTTGAAGAAGGTCTCGGCCAGCTCGGGCTGGTGGTGGTTGACCAGCAGCCCGATGTAGATCAGCTTGGCATGTAGCCAGACATCCATCGGCAGGTGCTGGGCGCGGAATTCGCGCTCCAGCCGCAGCACGCATTCGCGCACGCGCATGTCGTAAAAGGCAATGCGTTCGCGCTGGGCGCGTTGCTGACCATGCCAGTCCTGGATCTCGAAACGCTGCTTGGCGCGCGAGGATTCGGCACGGAACAGGCGGTAGTGGCGGTCAAAACCGTCCACCATCGCCTGGGCGATATCGGTGGCCAGAGTGGCGTCGTCAGTGGTCTGCGGGATCATGCTGTCTCCGGATGTCCTGCTATTGTCATGAAATGGCTTGTATAGCCATTATCCGCAGTATTTCTGCTCCCAGTGCTCCAGCGCCGCCAGATAGGCTTCCTTCATGTCGGCCGCATCGCCAGCCGTCATGTGCATGTCGTGGATCAGGCCATCGCTGATGCCATAGACCCAGCCGTGCAGCGTCAGGTCCTGGCCGCGCGCCCAGGCATCGGTTACCACGGTGGTCTGTGCCACCTTGATCACCTGCTCGATGGTGTTGAGCTCGCACAGGCCGTCGAGCTGACGCTCCGGCACCACGCGTTCCATGCGGCGGATATGGCGATCGTAGACATCGCGCACGTGGCGAATCCAGTTGTCGGCCAGGCCGACGCGCTGCTCGTGCAGCGCCGCCGCCACGCCACCGCAACCGTAATGGCCCACCACCAGCACGTGCTTGACCTTGAGCTGGTCAACCGCGTACTGCAGCGTGGACAGACAGTTCAGATCAGTCGGCACTACCACGTTGGCCACGTTGCGGTGCACAAACACCTCTCCCGGATCCAGACCGGTGATCTGGTTGGCCGGTACGCGGCTGTCGGAACAGCCAATCCACATGTATTCGGGATTCTGCTGGGCCAGCAGGCGCGAGAAGAAGCCGGGGTTTTTGACGACCTGCTGCTCCGCCCAGCGCCGATTGCTCTCGAACAGGTTTTCCAGGTTATCGACTTTCTTCTTGGCTGTGTCTGTCATGTGTTTCCTTGTTGTTCCATGGAAAAAAGCCCTGTCCGGGGGGACAGGGCCTGGCTGCATGCCGGTCTTACATGGTTTCTGCGAACAACTCGCGACCAATCAGCATGCGGCGGATCTCGCTGGTGCCGGCGCCAATCTCGTAGAGCTTGGCATCACGCCACAAGCGACCCAGCGGGTACTCGTTAATATAGCCGTTGCCACCGAAGATCTGAATGCCGTCACCGGCCATCTTGGTTGCCATTTCCGCCGTCCACAGGATAACGGATGCGCAGTCCTTGCGCACCTGGCGGGCATGGCCGCCACCAAGGGCATCGAGGTTTTTGCCGATGGTGTACAGGAAGGAGCGGCCCGCCTGCAGCAGTGTGTACATGTCGGCGACCTTGCCCTGGATCAGCTGGAATTCGCCAATGCTCTGGCCAAACTGCTTGCGATCGTGGATATAGGGCACGACGTTGTCCATCACGGCCTGCATGATACCGACCGGGCCAGCGGCCAGCACGGCGCGCTCGTAGTCCAGGCCGCTCATCAGCACCTTCACGCCGCCGTTGAGCTCACCCAGAATGTTCTCGGCCGGCACTTCCACGTCCTGGAACACCATCTCGCCGGTATGGCTGCCGCGCATGCCCAGCTTGTCCAGCTTCTGTGCCGTGCTGAAGCCCTTCATGCCCTTCTCGACCACGAAGGCGGTGATGCCGCGTGCGCCCAGCTCGGGCTCGGTCTTGGCATAGACCACCATGGTGTCGGCGTCAGGGCCGTTGGTGATCCACATCTTGCTGCCGTTGAGCAGGTAGTAGCCGCCCTTGTCCTCGGCCTTGAGCTTCATGCTCACCACGTCCGAGCCGGCACCCGGCTCGGACATGGCCAGCGCACCGATGTGCTCGCCGCTGCACAGCTTGGGCAGGTATTTCTGCTTCTGCGCCTCGTTGCCGTTGCGCTTGATCTGGTTCACGCACAGGTTGGAGTGCGCGCCGTAGCTCAGGCCGATGGCGGCGCTGGCGCGGCTGATTTCTTCCAGCGCGATCATGTGCGCCAGGTAACCCATGTTGGTGCCACCGTATTCTTCGGGCACGGTCATGCCCAGCACGCCCAGCTCGCCGAATTTCTGCCACAGGTCCATCGGAAACTGGTCCGTACGGTCTGCCTCGGCAGCGCGCGGGGCGATTTCAGCCTGGGCAAAGGTGTATACGGCGTCGCGCAGTGCGTCGATGTCTTCGCCGAGCTGGAAGTCGAGTCCGGGCATGTTGCTCATGGGTGTCTCCTGTGTGGTCAGTGGTGTATGCCGAAATTGTATGACGTTGACGTAAACGTCAAATACAGGTTTCCCCTAATACCTGCGGGGTCAAGTGCTTTTTTTTGCCGAGGCCGGCTCCATCTGCTGCAGCACGGTGCGCGCCTCGTCCTCGTGCGCCTTCACCTCATCGAGGTTGGCCTGCAGCTCGGCCAGCTGTGTCTCCAGCTGGCAACGGTGGTGCGCCAGCGTCTGCAGGTACTTGCGCAGCTGCGGGGCCGTATCACGCGGGCTTTCGTAGAGATCGATGATTTCCTTGGCCTCGGCCAGGCTGAAACCGAGGCGCTTGGCACGCAGCGTGAGCTTGAGATGGATGCGGTCACGCGGGGAATAGATGCGCACGCGCTGCCCTGCCCCTTCGCGGCGGGGGTTCAGCAAGCCCATGTCTTCATAAAAACGGATGGCACGGGTCGTCAGGTCAAATTCCTTGGCCAGATCGCTGATGGTGTAGGTGGTGCCGCTTGCCATGTCTTGTCTCACTCCTGGATCTGCCCGCAGATCTTGTTGTATTTATCGTCTGTATTTATGGATTGGGATTGTAGGTCGCGCATGGCCGGAAGCAAGTCCCCGGGCGCTAGCCGTTTTCAGGACAAAGCTGTCAATAGGCTGAAAAATGCATGAAGATCGCATCTTTTATGCCATTTTTTCGTGTCAAACGCCACAAAAAAGTTGCGAAGTCCTTCAACGCGGGGTAAATTTTGCCCCTATGACTATTTCCACCACTCTTTCCGGCGCCCGTATCGTGCTGTCCCGGGTGCTGAAAACCGCTGCTGCCGTGGCGCTTTCCACCACCCTGATGGCACCGGCCGCCGCCCAGTCCGACAAGTTCGAACTGGCTGCCCCCGCCGCCGACAGCTTCTCCAAGGCCCAGAACCTGCGTGACCGCAAGGCCGAGGCCGTGCTGCCGAACGAGAAGACCGTCACCTCCCTCAGCAAGCCGACCGAGCTGCACGCCGACACCCAGGTGGCGTCGTTCCAGCAAGGCAGCGCCTCCTGGTACGGTGCGCAATTCCACAACCGCCTGACCGCCAACGGCGAGCGCTACAACATGAACGCCATGACGGCTGCCCACAAGACGCTGCCCTTTGGCACGCTGGTGCGCGTGGAAAGCCCGACCACCGGCAAGTCCGTGATCGTGCGCATCAACGACCGTGGTCCCTACGCCAAGGGCCGCATCATCGACCTGAGCCGTGCCGCTGCCACGCAGCTGGGCGTGAAGGACATGGGCGTGTATCGCGTGAAACTGTACAAGGCCGGCCAGAACGGCAAGAAGGGCAAGCGCATCAGCTCCTGATCGCGTCCTGCACCCGACAAGCGCCCTGCGGCTGATCGCCCAGGGCGTTTTGTTTTGGCTGCTTCAGGCGTTCACCACTGCGGCAGGCGTGCGCGTGACAGCCAGTCGCGCTGTTCGCGATAGTCGGGCATCAGCTGCTCGACCAGCGCCCAGAAGCGCGGGCTGTGGTTCATCTCGCGCAGGTGGCAGAGTTCGTGCACCACCACGTAATCGAGCACTGCCGGCGGAAAATGCAGCAGGCCCCAATGCAGGCGAATCACGCCGCGCGCACTGGCACTGCCCCAGCGCGTACGCGCATTGCTCAGGTGCAGCGCCGTGCAATGCACGTCCAGCATCGGCGCATAGACGGCAACGCGCTGCTGCAAATGGCGCAGCGCCTGCTGCTGGAACCAGGCCAGCGTGACGCGCCGCATGTCGGCTGCCGTGGCCTGCGGCGGCAGGCTCAGCGTCAGGCTGGCGGACGCATCCTGCACGCCGGGCTGCCAGTGCGCCAGGCTGGCGAGCCGGGCCTGGGCGCGCGCCGAAGGCAGTTTGCCAGCCGATGCCGGCTGTTCGCACAAGAGCACCCGGGCCGGCTGCCCCAGCACCTGCAACTGCATGCCGTGCTGCCAGTGCAGCGGCTGCATGGCCGCCTTGCCAGCCAGATAATGCTCGCGCAGCTTGCGCAGGATCCAGGCAGCCTTGGACAGCAGCACATGCTCGACCTGGCCCCGCGTGACCCAGAAAGGTGCCGATACCGCCAGGCCGTCCTGGGTGATGCGCATGCCCAGCGTGCGGCGGTGGCTGCGCTGCAGCCGGTAACCAATGTCCTGGCCCTCCAGCACCAGCTGGCAGTTGGCCTGCGGGTGCTGCAGCAGCGGTTCGGAGCGGGTGGACTCGGTCATGCGGATGCTGCAGCCGGTGTTCAGGGCGTCAGGCCAGCCGGACTGCCGGCGGCCACCTCAGCCTGTGCTGCTTCTTCTTCGAGCAGCAGGGTGCGGGCAAAATCGAGGAAATCGCTGTGCACGCGCGTATGCGGCGGAAACGCCGGATCCAGCGGCTGGTCACGCCAGATTTCGCCTTCACCGGTGCAGACCAGGTGCACCATGCAGCCGGCCGCCGAGGCTGCCTGCACGTCACGCAGCGCATCGCCCACGGCATGGATGGACGACAGCTCGACGCCGTAGCGCTCGGCAATCTCCAGGAACATGCCGGATTCGGGCTTGCGGCAACTACAGGCTTCTTCCAGGCTGTGCGGGCAGAAGAACACGGCGTCGATACGGCCACCATGCGCCTGCACCTGGCGGTGCATGACCTCATGGATCTGGTTGAGCGAGGCCATGTCCATCACGCCGCGCCCCAGCGCCGGCTGGTTGCTGGCCACCACCACATGCCAGCCGGCACGCGCCAGCAGGCCAAGCGCTTCCATTGCACCGGGAATCGGCTCCCACTCCTCCGGGCCCTTGATGTAGCCCTTGCGGTACACATTCAGGGTGCCGTCGCGGTCAACCACGATCAGCTTGAGGGGGGCTCTGCGCGGTGCCATGGCGGTGCTCCGGAATCCGTTCAGACGGCCAGGCGCGCCAGGTCGGCCACGCGGTTCATCGCCTGGTGCAGCATTTTCAGCAGCCCCTGGCGGTTCATGCGCAGGTCGTCCTGTTCGGCGTTGACCATCACGTCGTCAAAAAAGGTATCGACCGGCACGCGCAGCGCGGCCAGCGCCTGCAGCGATTCGGTGTAGCGGCCCTGCTCCACATGGGCATCGGCCTCGGGCAGGATCTGCTGCATGGCGGCAAACAGGTCTTTCTCGGCCTGTTCCTGCAGCAGCATTTCGCTGACGTGGGCATCGACCACCTGGCCGACATCGCCAGCCTTGCGCAGGATGTTGCCGATGCGCTTGTTGGCCGCAGCCAGCGCCTGGGCTTCGGGCAGTTGCGCGAAGGCGCGTACCGCATCCAGGCGTGCCGGGATCTCGCCCCAGGCCGGACGCACGGCGATCACGGCATCAGCCTCCTGTGCGCTGTAGCCCTGCTCGCGCAGGTAGCCGCCGATACGCTCGTAGATGAAGTCCAGCAGCTGCTGGTTGCTGCTGGCCGCATCGGGCAGCAGCGTGCCGAAGATGCCACCGACAGCGGTGACCAGCGTGGACAGGTCCAGCGGCAGGCGCTTTTCGATCAGGATGCGGATCACGCCCAGTGCATGGCGGCGCAGTGCGAACGGGTCCTTGTCGCCGGTCGGCAGGTTGCCAATGCCGAACATGCCGACCAGGGTTTCCAGCTTGTCGGCCAGTGCCAGCACGGTACCGGTCTGGTTGCGCGGCAGCAGGTCGCCGGCAAAGCGCGGCTTGTAGTGGTCCTCGATGGCCACGGCCACGCCGTCGCGCAGGCCTTCGTGGCGCGCGTAGTACTGGCCCATGATGCCCTGCAGCTCGGGGAATTCGCCAACCATGTCGGTCAGCAGGTCGCACTTGGCCAGTTGCGCCGCCTGCTGCACCTTGCTGTCGAGCACGTCGAAGCTGTCCTTGTCTTCCAGCGTGTAGGGGTGCGTGCCCAGGCGCAGCTGGTTGACGATGGCATGGGCGATCTGGCGCACGCGCTCGCTGCGCTCGGCCTGGGTGCCCAGCTTGTTGTGGTAGACCACCTTGGCCAGGCCGGGAATACGCTCTTCGAGCTTCTTCTTGCGGTCCTGGTCAAAGAAGAACTTGGCATCGGCCAGGCGCGGACGGATCACGCGCTCGTTGCCGCCGATCACGGCCGAGGCGTCATCGGGATTGATGTTGCTGACCACCAGGAAGCGGTTGGTCAGCTTGCCCTCGGCATCGAGCAGCGGGAAGTACTTCTGGTTGGCCTTCATGGTCAGGATCAGGCATTCCTGCGGCACTTCCAGGAATTCGGGTTCGAATTCGCAGACCAGCACCTTGGGACGCTCGACCAGCGCCGTGACTTCCTCGAGCAGCGCGTCATCGCTGATCGGCGTGTAGCCATTGCCCAGCTGGATCGCGGCCAGCTCCAGCTGGTGCGCGATATCGGCCTTGCGCTCCTCGAAGCTGGCGATCACGGCGCCCTGCTCGCGCAGCGTATCGGCGTAGCTGTCGGCATGGTCCAGCTCGATCGGCTCGGCCTTGGCCTCGAAACGGTGGCCGTGCGTCTGGCGACCGGACTGCAGGCCCAGCGCCTGCACCGGCACCACGCTGCTGCCATGCAGCGCCACCAGGCCGTGTGCAGGGCGCACGAACTGCACGCTGCTCCAGCCCGGCATCTCGCAGCCGGTTTCGAGCTGGTAGGTCATGACCTTGGGAATCGGCAATTTGGCAATCGCTTCTTCGAGCGCCTTCTGCAGGCCGCTGTCGAGCGTGGCACCGTCGATCACGCTGTCCAGGAACAGCGATTCGGCCTTGCCGTCCTGCTGGCGCTTGAGTTGCGGCACCGCATCAGCGCCTTTGCCGAGCGCCTGCAGCTTTTTCAGCAGCGCAGGCGTGGCCTGGCCATCGGCATCGAGGCCGACCGTGACCGGCATCAGCTTGAGTTGCACCGGCTTGTCTGCCGCCTTGGCCACCACGCGGGTGACATGGGCGGCCAGGCGGCGCGGGCTGGCAAACGGGGTGGCCACGCTGTCGCCATTGGCCAGGCCTTGCGCGCGCAGCGCGGCCAGCAGGGAATCGGCAAAGGATTGGCCCAGCTTCTTCAGCGCCTTGGGCGGCAGTTCTTCGACAAACAGTTCTACGAGCAGATTGGGAATCGTCATGGTGTTCTTTCTCAGGCGGCCTTCTTGTCCTTGGTGGCGGCTTCCATCTGGGCCACCCATTCACGCGGTGCCATGGGGAAGCCCAGGCGCTCACGGCTCTCGTAATAGCTTTGCGCCACGGCACGCGCCAGGTTGCGGATGCGGCCGATGTAGGCTGCGCGCTCGGTGACGGAAATCGCACCGCGGGCATCCAGCAGGTTGAAGGTATGCGCGGCCTTGAGCACCTGCTCGTAGGCCGGCAGCGCCAGCTGCTGTTCGATCAGGTACCTGGCCTGCTTTTCGTGTGCGGCAAAGGCCTGGAACAGGAAATCGGCATCGCTGTGCTCGAAGTTGTAGGTGGACTGCTCCACCTCGTTCTGGTGGTAGACGTCGCCATAGGTCAGCTCGTCGGTCCACTGCAGCTTGTAGACGTTGTCCACGCCCTGCAGGTACATCGCCAGGCGCTCCAGGCCGTAGGTGATCTCGCCGGTGGCCGGCTTGCAGTCGATGCCGCCAACCTGCTGGAAATAGGTGAACTGGGTCACTTCCATGCCGTTGAGCCAGACTTCCCAGCCCAGACCCCAGGCGCCCAGCGTCGGGTTTTCCCAGTCGTCCTCGACGAAGCGGATGTCGTTCTTCTTCAGGTCGAAGCCGAGTGCTTCCAGGCTGCCCAGGTAGAGCTCGAGGATGTTGGACGGTGCCGGCTTGAGCACCACCTGGTACTGGTAATAATGCTGCAGGCGGTTCGGGTTGTTGCCATAGCGGCCATCCTTGGGGCGGCGGCTGGGCTGCACGTAGGCGGCCTTCCAGGGTTCGGGGCCAATGGCGCGCAGGAAGGTGGCGGTGTGGCTGGTGCCGGCACCGACTTCCATGTCATAGGGTTGCAGCAGCGCGCAGCCCTGGGCGTCCCAGTATTGCTGCAGCTTGAGGATGATTTGTTGGAATGTCAGCATGAAATGTCCTGTCTGCCCGCGAAGGGGCCAATAAACCATTTTAGCGGGGGAATATGGCGCAGGGGTGGCATCAGCCGCGCGGGCGCGACGGACGCAGGGCAAACAGCGCCAGCAAGGCCGCACCCAGCAGCCACAGCGGCCACAGGCCGAGCTGACCGGCCCAGCGCGCAAACGGCGTCAGGCCCTCGCGGCCCTGCACCTGGCCACGCAACACGCCACGCTCCAGCCGCGGCAGCTCCTGCTGCACCTGGCCCAGATGGTCGATGATGGCGGTGGAACCGGTATTGGTGGCACGCAGCATCGGGCGACCCAGTTCCATGGCGCGCATGCGGCTGATATGACGGTGCTGGTCGATCGCCACGCTGTCACCAAACCAGGCGATGTTGCTGACGTTGGCGAGGATAGTCGGGGCCTGGCCGGGATCGGTAAAGCTGACTGCCAGCTCTTCACCAAACAGGTCTTCGTAGCAGATATTGGGCTGGATGCGCTGGCCCTGCCAGAGCAGGCGCGGCTGGTTGGCATCGCCGCGCAGGAAGTTGCCCAGCGGCATCACCATCATGTCGACAAACCACTGGAAGCCGTAGGGCACGAACTCACCAAACGGCACCAGGTGCTGCTTGAGATAGCGGTATTCGGGCTGGCCGGACGGCGGCATCAGCACCTGCGACAGCGGCTGGCTGCCGGCCAGCACGGCACCGCCCGGCACCATGCCGACCACGACATTCGCCAGGCCGGTCTCGAAGGTGCCGGCCGGCGTGCCGATCAGCGCCGCCTGCTCGCCCATGGCAAAGCGCTGCTGCATGGCCTGCCAGTAGCCCGGCGGCAGCTGCGTCGGCAGGATCGGCAAGGCGGTTTCGGGCAGCAGCACCAGCGGCGCCTGCGCTGCTGCCAGCTGCTCACCGTACCAGACCAGCGCGGCTTCGATGCCGCCGCTGGGCACGAATTTCTCGTCCTGCGGGATATTGCCCTGCATCAGCTCCACGCCCAGCGGCTTGTCGCCCGCCGGCGTAGTCA
>JAAYCV010000030.1 GCA_012729605.1 Ramlibacter sp.
CGCGCCAGCGCGTATTCCTCGTGCGTGTCCGGGTGCAGGAACACCGGAAAATCCTTGCCCACCGGCACAAAGCCGTGCTGCACCATCAGCTCCGGCGTGGCCCCGACGACGACCCAGTCATGGTCCTGCACGGGCAGGCCTAGCAGGGCATCGCGCACGGCACCACCCACCATGTAGATGCGGACACCGGGCAGGCGGGGAGGGGCGGAAACAGCAGCAGTCATGACAGGGAATGGGGCTGTGTTGCGGGAAACAGCCCATGGCGGGTTGGAATGTCCCAGTGTATCCTGTAGTCCGATTTGTCACTGGAGCACGCATGAGCAGTACCGCCACCCCCGATACGCCCGATACCGAACCCTATGTGCAACTGGAGCGCGCCGATGGCGTCTGCACCCTGTGGCTGAACCGTCCGCGCCAGTTCAACCCGCTGTCCGAAGCGATGATTGGCGCACTGGAAGCGGCCCTGGCCGAGATTGCCGCCGACAGCAGCATCCGCTGCGTGGTGATCGCCGCGCGCGGCAAGGCCTTCTGCGCCGGCCATGACCTGCGCGAAATGCGCGGCCAGTACCGCAAGGAGTATTACCAGACCCTGTTCCAGCGCTGCTGCGCGCTGATGCAGTCCATCGTGGCGCTGCCGGTCCCGGTGATTGCGCGCGTGCATGGCGTGGCGACTGCCGCCGGCTGCCAGCTGGTTGCGACCTGCGATCTGGCGGTGGCGGCGGAAGAAGCGCGCTTTGCCGTATCGGGCATCAACGTCGGCCTGTTCTGCGCCACGCCCTCGGTGGCGCTGTCACGCAACGTGGGCGTGAAAAATGCCTTTGATATGCTGGTTACCGGCCGCTTCATCGATGCGCCCACGGCGCAGGACTGGGGCCTGGTGAACCGCGTGGTGCCGGCCGATCAGCTCGATGCCGCGATTGCCGAATACACCAGCAGCATCTGCGCCAAGAGCCCGGCGGCGATCCGCCATGGCAAGGCGATGTTCCAGCGCCAGCGCCAGCTGCCACTGGCTGATGCCTATGCGCTGGCCGCCGAATCGATGGCCTGCAACATGATGGAAGACGATGCCGCCGAGGGCATCGACGCCTTCCTGGAAAAGCGCCAGCCGGTGTTCAAGGGCTGACCGGGCGGGGGCCGATGCGTCCCCGCAGAAGCTGATTCAGGCGTCGTGGCGGATGGCCGCGTAACGCTGCTCCATTTCACGGCGCATGGTCTTGCGCAACTCGGCAGCGGCGTGGCGGCGCTTTTCCTCCGGCGTGAACGGACGCAGCGGTGCCACCGCGGTCGGCTTGCCGTTTTCATCCACCGCCACCATGGTGAAGAAGCAGCTGTTCACATGGCGCTGCTCCTGCGTGCGAATGTTCTCGGCAATCACCTTGATGCCGATTTCCATCGACGAAGAGCCGGTGTAGTTGACGGCCGCCAGCAGCGTGACCAGTTCGCCCACGTGGATCGGCTGGCGGAACACCACCTGGTCCACGCTGAGCGTCACCACGTAATGGCCGGCATAGCGACTGGCGCAGGCAAACGCCACCTGGTCCAGCAGCTTGAGCAGATGCCCTCCGTGCACATTGCCGGAAAAGTTGGCGGTATCGGGCGTCATCAGCACGGTCATGCTGAGCTGGTGGGCGGGGAGGTCCATGGCGGTCAAGGGCAAGGTGCTGATCGGTAAAGGATAAAACCCGATTGTGGCATGGCTCCGAATCCCCAGGGGCGTGTGGGTATGGCATGCCACACAGCCGGAGTGCCACAAGAGGACTGTCAGGAATCCCCTGATAATCGTGGCTGAGCCGATTTCCCTGCTACCGGAGCCTGCCATGCCCCCGATTCCCGTCCGCCGTCATGCCCGCCTGCTGTTCCTGTTGCCCCTGGCCGGGTCGCTCGGCGCCTGCAGCAGCTTCTACGACAAGCACCCCACGGCCGCTGCCGCCGCACTGGCCAGCATGCGCCAGCAGCTGGACGCGGGCAGCTACCGTGTGCAGACCGAGGCGCAGCTGGAAGATGTGGAGCTGTCGCCCTCGCTGCAGAAGACGGTCGAAGGCCTGATGGATGACGAGGGCGACGACGCCCTGGGTACGGGCGAGGTCGGTTCGGCGCTGGGCGCAGCGCGCGATGCCTTGCGCGCCATCACAGGCCAGCCGGCGGTAGACGATGCAGCCGCATCGGTGGAATCATCGGGGAAGTCGACAGCACAGCCAGTGACTGATGAAGACATGCTGGCTGGCATCGCCGCCGACAACCGCAACCTCAAGCCGATGACTATTGCCAGCCACCTGGGCAGCGGCTATCTGCACATGCTGCGCAACATGAAGCTCCAGGGTGACACCGTGGTCGACGGCAGCAAGGGCCTTATCCAGCATGTCTCCGGCATGGATTACCGCACGCGCACCACCCACCAGAGCTACCACATGCCCTTCATGGTAGACCTGCGCAAGCGCCAGCTCTATTGGGACGCCGAGGCGGTCAGCATGCTGATGAACCCGGTGACGCGCGACAAGCCGGTGCGCATTGACCTGGAGCCGCTGAACAAGCATGTCGATGCCATGAAGCTCTACGGCACCCTGCGCCAGCATCGCACCTATGTGCTGGAGCACGCGAATGCGGACGCGATCCGTTTCGAGCCGCTGGAAGACGGCCCGCAGGTTCCGGGCGCCTACCGCAAGATCCGCTACCAGCTGCCTTTGCGCGCGGCGCTGCAGCAGAACCGCGATTTCCTGCGTGACCACAAGGATGGCATCGTGCAGTCGGTGCGTGACGAGGGCAGTCGCGAGAAAGTGGGTGAGCTGCTGGATGTGCTGGTGGGCATGGGAGGCGATCTCCTGAAGCAGGTGGACGTGGCCAAACAGCCCTTGGCGGCCGAACCGACAGATGCGTCTAGCGGACAGACCGCCGATGCGAGCCTGGAAAACCTCGCCGACGTTATTGCCGGCGACATTGCCAGCATTGAGGTGCCGCCCGAGGAAGAGTCAGCGTCTGACCAGGCCATGCGCAAGATGGCGGCACGCACGCTGGACGATTCCACCATCACCCAGTGGCTGTGGCTGGACCGCAGTGGTCGCCTGCTGCGCGAGGACAAGCGACATGACCTGCACCTGGGCGGTGAGCAGGACTACGTGAAACTCAAGATGATCGGCCGCAAGATCTACAGCGATGCGCCGTCAGAGCCGGTAGCGAAAATCGTGCCGGAACAGGCGGTCAGCCTGCGCGAGGCGGTCAAGGGTTCACTGGTCGGTTATGTGCTGGCCAGCGTGCATGACAGCACCAGCAAGAAGCAGGCCGATGAGGTGTCCTGGAGTTCGGCCGATGATGCTGCGATGGCGGCGGCCGAAGCGGCAGTTGCCGAAGCCATCGCCGAGGCGGAAGCGGCTGCTGCGGCTGCCGGCTCTGCCGTGGAGCCGGCTGGCGATACTGTCAGCACGATTGATGCCGCGCGTGCTGCCTATGCCGCCGCCCGTGCGGAACAGGCCGCCGCCGAGGTTGCACCGCCGCAGTAATGCCGGAATGACGGGCTTGCCAGCAGGCAGGCCTGTCACTGGCGGCATCAGGGCATCAGCACGCCCATGGACAGCAGCAGGAATACCAGCAGACCCAGCGCGATGCGGTAGGCCACGAACGGCAAGTAGGAGTTCTTGGAGACGAACTTCAGGAACACCACGATCACCGCATAGCCGGTGACAAAGGCAATCAGCGTGGCCAGCGCCGTCGGGCCGGGGGCAATCGGGCTGCCAACCTGGAAGCTGCGCAGCAACTGGTAGCCGCCGGACAGCAGCACCGCCGGCACCGCCAGCAGGAAGGAGTAGCGCGCCGCCGCTTCACGCGTGTAGCCCATCAGCAGGCCGGCGGTAATCGTGCCGCCCGAACGCGACACGCCCGGAATCAGCGCCATCGCCTGGGCAAAGCCGAAGATTAGGCCATCGCGCCAGCTCAGCTCGGTCAGCGTCTTGCGCTGCTTGGCGATGCGATCGGCCAGCCACAGGAACAGGCTGAACACGATCAGCATGGTGGCGGTGATGTAGAGATTGCGCAAATGGGTCTCGATCGCGTCCTTGAACAGCAGGCCCAGGATGGCGATCGGCATGGTGCCCAGAAAGATCAGCCAGCCCATGCGCGCATCGGCATCCATGTGCTTGCCCTTGCTCAGCACGGATTGCCACCAGGACTTGAGAATCGCCCACAGCTCGTGCCGGAAGTAGATCAGCACGGCGGCTTCGGTGCCGATCTGGGTGATGGCGGTAAACGCCGCACCCGGGTCACCGCCCGAGGGCAGCAGCGGGCCGACGATGCGCAGGTGCGCGCTGGAAGAAATCGGCAGGAATTCGGTCAGTCCCTGCAGCAGGCCGAGAAAGGCGGCTTCTGCGTAGGCAGCAAGAGAGGTCATGGTGTGATGGGATCAGGAACGGGAAATGCCGCAACGCAGCATAAGCTGGTGCGGCAGGTGTGATCATACGCAAAGATGGGTCTGTCGGGCAGTTTTTTGGCCGTGCTTTGCTGGTTGGCGGAGCGTGTCAGCGCATCTGGACGAGGACGATGCGCTAGCTTGGCCAGGCCACGGCTGGCATGAAAAAGGCGCCCGGCATGGCTGCCCGGGCGCCTGCTGTCAGGCCAGTTGGCTTGCCGGAAGGGTTACTCCACCGTCACGCTCTTCGCCAGGTTGCGCGGCTTGTCCACGTCCGTGCCCTTGGCCACGGCCGTGTGGTAGGCCAGCAGCTGCAGCGGCAGCACGTGCAGGATCGGGCTCAGGCTGCCATAGTGCTCGGGCATGCGGATCACGTGCATGCCTTCCTCGCTGCGGATCTGGCTGTCGGCGTCGGCCAGCACGTACAGCACGCCGCCGCGCGCGCGCACTTCCTGCATATTGCTCTTGAGCTTGTCGATCAGCTCGTCATTCGGCGCCACCACGACGACCGGCATGGCGTCGGTGATCAGCGCCAGCGGGCCGTGCTTGAGTTCGCCGGCCGGGTAGGCTTCGGCATGGATGTAGCTGATCTCCTTCAGCTTGAGCGCGCCTTCCAGTGCAATCGGGTAGTGCATGCCACGTCCCAGGAAAATCGCGTTGTCCTTGCTGGCAAAGTCTTCCGACCACTGGATCACCTGCGGCTCCAGCGCCAGCACGGACTGGATTGCCACCGGCAGGTGACGCATGCGCTGCAGGTAATCGTCCTGCTTGGCTTGCGGGATCGTGCCCTTGACCTGGCCAATCGCCTGCGTCAGCAGGAACAGCGCGGCCAGCTGGGTGGTGAAGGCCTTGGTCGAGGCCACGCCAATTTCCACACCGGCACGCGTGATGTAGTGCAGCTTGCACTCGCGCACCATGGCGCTGGTGGCCACGTTGCAGATCGTCAGTGTCTGCGTCATGCCCAGCGACTTGGCGTGGCGCAGCGCGGCCAGGGTGTCGGCGGTTTCGCCGCTCTGGCTGATGGTCACCACCAGCGTCTTCGGGTTCGGCACGCTGGTGCGGTAGCGGTACTCGCTGGCAATTTCCACATCGCAGGGGATGCCGGCAATCGCTTCCAGCCAGTATTTGGCGGTGCAGCCGCTGTAATAGCTGGTGCCACAGGACAGGATCAGCACGCGCTCGATCTCCTGGAACACGCTTTCGGCCTCGTCACCGAACAGCGTCGGCGCAAATGCCTCGATGCCTTCCAGCGTATCGCCCAGCGCACGCGGCTGCTCGAAGATTTCCTTTTGCATGTAATGGCGGTAGGGGCCGAGCTCGGCGGCGCCGCTGTGGGCGTGCACCGTTTTCACCGGGCGGTCAGCGGCTTCCTGTCGCTGGCCCTTGTTCTCGATCCAGTACTTGCCCGGCTGCAGGTCGATCACGTCGCCTTCTTCCAGGTAGATGATCTGGTCGGTCACACCGGCCAGTGCCATCGCGTCGCTGGCCAGGTAGTTGGAGCCGTCAGCGGCCAGGCCCAGGATCAGCGGCGAACCGGCACGGCCGCCAATCACGCGGTTCGGTTCGTCACGGGCGATCACGGCCACGGCGTAGGCACCATGCAGGCGCGCCAGCGCTTCCTTCACGGCCACGAACAGGTCGCCGTCGTAGACGGAATCGATCAGGTGGGCAATCACTTCGGTATCGGTCTGGCTGTCAAACTGGTAGCCCTTGGCACGCAGTTCGGCACGCAGCTCGTCATGGTTTTCGATGATGCCGTTGTGCACCAGTGCGATGCGCGCCTTGCTTTCAACGGCAGCGCCCTCGGGCTGAGGGCCAAAGCTGAAGTGCGGGTGTGCGTTGTGCGTGGCCGGCACGCCATGCGTGGCCCAGCGCGTGTGCGCGATGCCGGTATAGCCGTCCAGACTGTCCTGCTGCACCTGCTCCAGCAGTTCGGCCACGCGGGCCGTGCTGCGCGCGCGCTTCAGGCCGTCATTCCACACGGCCACGCCGCAGGAGTCATAGCCCCGGTACTCCAGCCGCTGCAGGCCCTGCACCAGCACCGGCACCACATTGTTCGAACCCACACCTGCGACGATTCCGCACATTCTTATTCTCCAAGGTTAAGTGGCAGGCCCCGTGGGCACGCCAATCCCTGATCATAGGGGCTTGTTGAAAATGCAACCGTTCAAAATTCACGAAAAATGAAAGATAATTTCATGAGCCGAAGGGCTTGAATTTATATTTCAAAAATAATCAACTATTGAAATGGATGAACGCGTAGAGCTTGATGCCAGCGACTGGCGTATCCTGCAGCAGCTGCAACTCGATGCCAGCCTGAGCAACCAGGCGCTGGCCGAGCGTTGCCACCTGACACCGCCGACCTGCCTGCGCCGCGTGCGCCGATTGCAGCAGCTGGGCCTGATCGAGCGCACCGTGGCCATCCTCGGTGCCGATGCGCTGCGCCAGCACACCGGCGCCGGCCTCACCGCGATTGTCGAAGTCACGCTCGACCTGCAGGCCGAAGAGCGCCAGACCGCCTTCGAGGCGCTGGCGGTGCAGGAGCCGGCGGTGCAGCAGTGCTACCGCACCTCGCCCGGGCCGGATTTTGTGCTGATCATCACCGTGGCCGACATGCCGGCTTTCATGGCGGTGAGCCAGCGCCTGTTCAGCCAGCAGGCCAATGTGCGCAACGTGCGTTCCTTCTTCAGCCTGCGCCGTGCCAAGTTCGGCAGCAGCTTGCCCCTGCCGCTAGCCGAAGGCTGAAACCGCCTCTGTAGGTTTGGTCCGATTGACAGTCGCCTGCTCGTCCCCATGTAATAGAGCAGGGCGTGGCAGCCTGCCGCGCACACCATGCAGGAGCTGTTGCAGATGGAGTTCAAGGACTACTACCAGGTGCTGGGCGTCGACAAGAACGCCAGCGCCGACGAGATCAAGAAGGCCTACCGCAAGCTGGCGCGCAAGTACCATCCTGACGTCAGCAAGGAGGCTGATGCCGCTGAGCGCATGGCCGAGATCAACGAGGCCAATACCGTGCTGTCCGATCCGGAGAAGCGCGCCGCCTACGACCAGGCGGGCACGCAGCCTCCGGGCGGCGGCTACTATCAGCCGCCACCGGGCTGGGATGCCGGCTACAGCTGGCGCGAAGGCGATTTCCACGGCGGTGGCGAAGGCCAGTACAGCGATTTCTTCGAGCAGATGTTCGGCCAGGCGGCACACGCCGGCCGTGCGCGGCGCCAGCAGCGTCCAGCCGCCATGCGTGGCGAAGACCTGCACGCCAGCATCGAACTGGAGCTGCGCGATGCCTACCAGGGCACCGAGCGCACCATCACGCTGCAAAGCGCCCGCCTGAGCGATGACGGCCAGGTCGTGCCCGAGCAGCGCAGCCTGCAGGTGAAGATTCCCAAGGGCGTACGCGAAGGCCAGCTGATCCGGCTGGCCGGGCAGGGCGGTCCGGGCTTTTGGGGCGGCGCCAATGGCGATGTGCTGCTGGAAGTGCGATTCCGCCCGGATCCGCGCTGGCGCGTTGAAGGCAAGGATGTCACGCAGCGTGTGCGCGTGTCCCCGTGGGAGGCCGCACTGGGCGGCGCGATCCAGGTCGGCACGCCAGCCGGCACTACGGTCGAAGTCACCGTGCCGGCCGGTTCCGGCAGCGGTCGCAAGCTGCGCCTGAAGGGCCGCGGCATTCCGGCCGCCGAACCCGGCGATCTCTATCTGGAACTGGAGCCGGCAATTCCCGGCGCCGTCACTGACGAACAGCGCGCCGCCTGGGCGGCACTGGCCCAGGCCTATCCTGGCTTCGACCCGCGCCTGGCCTGAGCAAGGAGAGACAGACAATGGCAAACCTGACCACCACCATCCCCGTGCCAGCGGATCTGACCGAACTGCTGGCCGACCAGTCACTGACGCTGCAGGAGCTGGCCCGCGCCTGCCGCATGGCGCCCGAATGGGTGCATGCCCGCGTGCACGACGGCGTGATCGATATCACCCAGACCCAGGCCGATCCGCGCGTGCAGGTCGATGACCAGGGCAGCTGGCGCTTTTCCTGCACCATGGTGCTGCGCGCGCGCCGCATCGCCGATCTGGAACGCCAGTTCGAGGCCGACCCGCAGCTGGCGGCCCTCACCGTGGACCTGATGGAAGAAGTGGCGCGGCTGCGCCGCCAGCTGGAGCGTCTGGCATGAACCGGCC
>JAAYCV010000201.1 GCA_012729605.1 Ramlibacter sp.
ACACCACGGTCCCGCACTGCGGCTGACCGGCACTTTCCACCATGCAACAGTATCTGAATCTGGTCCGGGACATTTTCGACAATGGCTCCTGGCAGGACAACCGCACCGGCATCCGCACGCGCAGCATCCCGGGCGCGATGATGCGTTTTGACCTGCAACAGGGCTTTCCGGCGGTGACGACCAAGCGGCTCGCGTTCAAGTCGGCGATTGGCGAAATGGTGGGATTCCTGCGCGGCAGCCGCGATGCGGCCGAGTTCCGCGCGCTCGGCTGCAAGGTCTGGGACCAGAACGCCAACGAGAACGCCGCCTGGCTGGCCAATCCGTATCGCCTGCAGGAAGATGACCTGGGCCCGGTGTACGGCGTACAGTGGCGTGCCTGGCCGGCCTACAAGCTGGTGGATCTGGCGCTGCCGCAAAGTGCCGCCCAGATTGCCGATGCCGAGCAACGCGGCTACCGCCAGCTGGGCACGGTGCTGGAATCGGAACGCCCGCATGCACTGCTATACAAGGCGATCGACCAGCTGCGCCAGTGCCTGGACACGATCATGAACGACCCGACCAGCCGCCGCATCCTGTTCCACGGTTGGAACTGGGCGCAGCTGGAGGAAATGGCGCTGCCGCCCTGCCACCTGCTGTACCAGTTCCTGGTGAACCAGGAAAAACGCGAGATCTCGCTGTGCCTGTATATCCGCAGCAATGACGTCGGCCTGGGCACGCCGTTCAACCTGACCGAAGGCGCGGCGCTGCTGCATCTGGTGGGTCGCCTGACCGGCTACACGCCGCGCTGGTTTAGCTACTTCATCGGCGATGCGCATATCTACGAGAACCACGTCGACATGCTGCAGCAGCAGCTGCAGCGCGAACCGTTCGCGGCGCCGAAGCTGGTGCTGTCAGACCGCATTCCCGACTACGCCGTGACCGGCCAGTACCAGCCGAAGTGGCTGGAGCTGGTGGAGCCGTCCGACTTCTGGCTGGAAGGCTACGAGCACCATGCGCCGCTGACGGCACCGATGGCAGTCTGATTCCCCCATCATGCAAAAAACCGTTCTGAGCCGCCAGCAGCTGATCGCGCTGGTGGTCCTTACCCTGATGTGGGGGGTGAACTGGCCGATGATGAAGCTGTCGCTGCAACAGCTGCAGCCGCTGCATTTCCGCACCATCACCATGGGCCTGGGCATGCTCTGCCTGGCCCTCTATTTCAAGTCACGTGGCGTGCGGCTGATGCCGCAGAAGCGGGAGGACTGGACCACGATTGGCGTGCTGGCCCTGCCCAATATGCTGGGCTGGCATGGCCTGTCGATCTTCGGCCTGCAGCAGCTGCCGTCCGGTCGTGCCGCGATTCTCGGCTTCACCATGCCGGTCTGGACCGTGCTGATCGGGGTGCTGTTCTACCAGCAGAAGCTGACGCTGCGGCTGGGCGTGGCGGTAGCCGCCGTGCTGCTCGCCATTGGCCTGCTGCTGTCGAACGAACTGGAACGGCTGGCTGGCAGCCCGGCCGGCATCCTGTGGATGCAGGGTGCGGCCTTTGCCTGGGCGCTCGGCACGATCTGGATGCGCCGCGCCCAGACCACGCTGTCGAACGAGGCACTGATTGTCTGGCTGCTCGGCTTTGGCACAGTCTGCATGGCGATCCTGGCCTGGCTGTTTGAGGCACCGCAATCGTATGATTTCAGCCTGCCGGTCTGGATCAGCCTGGCCTATGGCGTACTGATCAACTATGGCGCGGCGCAGGTCCTGTGGTTTGGCCTTGCGCGCGCCCTGCCGCCGTCCACCAGCGCCATGAGCATCATGCTGATTCCGCTGATCGGCATCCTGAGCGCGGCGATGATCGTGGGCGAATGGCCGCAGTGGCAGGATATCGTGGCAGCCGGCTGCGTGATGCTGGCGATTGC
>JAAYCV010000202.1 GCA_012729605.1 Ramlibacter sp.
CCACGCGGGCGCGGAAGGCCTGCAGGTGGGCCAAGCCGGACAGGTCCAGCTGGACGAGATCAGCCCAGTTGGTGGTGACGAACAGATAGCCGTCGGCCACGGTAAAGGTATCGCCCATCAGGTAGTCGCGCTGCGCCAGCTCCTGGTCGATATAGGTGTAGAGCTGGGTCAGGCGCTTGCGCGAGGCGTCCTTGGTGGCGTCGGAACTGCCGGGACGGAACATCGGGCTGTAGCTCTTGTGTACCTCGGTGGCGATGAAGTTCAGCCAGGACTGCAGCTGGTAGCGCGCCAGCGTGCCGTTGGCCGGGGCCAGGTTCTTTTCCGGAGCCTGGTCGGCGATGTACTGCACGATGGCCGGGCCTTCGCGCAGCATGGTGCCGTCGTCCAGCTGCAGCATCGGCACATAGCCCAGCGGGTTGATCGTGTAGTAGTCGGTGCCATCGGCCAGCTTGTGGTCGGGCAGGGTCACGGCGATGGCCTCGTGCGGCAGGCCGGCCTCGAGCAGGGCGATATGCGGGGACAGGGAGCAGACGCCTGCGGCGTAATACAGCTTCATGGAAACCTCGTTCTCATCAGGGTGTGGAATAAAGGGGCATGCCGGCTGTGGCAATCGCCCATGCACCAGTATCATGGGAGCTGACACAAGGCCCTGCATCCAGCGTGGTTGTCAGGGCCATTGTGCGCATGCCGCCAGGCTGGCGGAAGTTCCCGAGCCAGCGCCCTGATTCTGTAGCAGATTTCAACCGGATAGCAAGACCATGGACCAGCACTTCCTGACCCCCTTGTTCGCACCCAGCAGCATCATCGTGTTCGCCGGCACCAAGGAGGAACGCGCCGACAACCCGGCCTACCGTGACGCCATCAACCTGATCGATGCGTTCAAGGCCCAGGAGTACAAGGGCAAGGTGTTCTTTCTGGATGTGGACCACTCCGAAGGCAGCCTGTCCGACCTGATCCATGCCGGCTCCGACCTGGCCATCATTGCGCTGCCGCCAGCCGAGATCATGGAAGCGCTGGAAGCGGCCGGCCGCATGCGCTGCAAGTCGGCGCTGGTGCTGTCCGCCGGCATTTCGCCCGACATGGCCAACGAGATGCGCCAGGTGGCACGCCGCAGCAACATGTTCCTGCTCGGCCCCAACAGCCGTGGCTTCCAGCGCCCGAACCTGGGCCTGAATGCCGGCGTGGTCGGCCCGATGGCCGAGAAGGGCCCGCTGGCACTGGTGTCGCAATCCGGCGCCCTGACGGCGGCGCTGCTGGACTGGGCGCGCCCGAACCACATCGGTTTCTCCACCATCATCTCGCTTGGCCCGCACACCTGCGTGGACATGGCGCAGACGCTGGATTTTCTGGCTGCGGACCCGCAGACGCACAGCATCGTGGTCTATCTGGAAGGCATTTCCGATTCGCGTAGCTTCATGAGCGCACTGCGTGCCGCTGCCATCGCCAAGCCGGTGGTGGTGCTCAAGGCTGGCCGCAAGCGCGCCGGCAACGTCGCGGCGCGTACCCACTCTGCCGCGATTGTCGGCAGTGACGAGGTGTTTGACGCCGCGCTGCGCCGTGGCGGCGCGGTGCGCATCCGCTCCTTCACCGAGCTGTTTTCGGCCGCGCAGTGCCTGGCCTCGCGCTACCGCCCGGTCGGCAACCACCTGGCCATCATCACCAACGGTGGCGGCCCCGGTGTGCTGGCGGCAGACCGTGCCAACGACATTGGCCTGGAGCTTGGCCACCTGTCGCAGGAAGCCATCAACGCACTGATGCCGCGCCTGCTGCCGCAGGCCTCGGTGGTGGACCTGATCGACCTGTCCGAGGAAGCCCAGCCCGAACACTATGTGGCGGCCCTGCAGGTGGTCGCCAAGGAGGCCGATATCGACGGCATCCTGACCATTCACACGCCCAAGCGCGATGTCGACATGAAGGCGGTGGCAGTGGCCGTGGCGCAGGAGCGCAAGAAGATCGGCAAGCCGCTGATCAGCTGCCTGATGGGCGATACGGCAGTGCGTGAAGCGCGCGATGCGCTGCGCGAGGCCGATATTCCCACCTTCCGCAGCCCCGAAGCCGCAGTGGGCGCCTTTGGCAATATTTCGCAGTTCTACCATAACCAGCGCCTGCTGCAGCAGACGCCGCCGCCGCTGAGCAATATGGCCAAGCCCGATGTGGAAGGCGCGCGCCTGCTGCTCGAGGGCGTGCTGGCCGAGCGCCGTCAGATCCTGACCGAGATGGAGTCGAAAGCGCTGCTGTCAGCCTTCCACATTCCGGTCACGCAGACGATCTTGGCGCGCAGCACCACCGAAGCGATGATGCTGGCCTCGCAGCTGGGCTTCCCGGTGGCGCTCAAGATCGATTCGCCCGACATCGTGCACAAGTCCGACGTCAACGGCGTGGCGCTGAACGTGATGAACGCCATCGGCGTGCGCGATGTCTACGAGGACATGATGGAAAACGTGCGCCGCAAGCAGCCGTCGGCGCGCATCAACGGCATCACGGTGCAGCGCATGGCCAGCCATGTGCG
>JAAYCV010000203.1 GCA_012729605.1 Ramlibacter sp.
GGCTACACTGCTGATTGTGGGCGCCGCCGTGGTCGGCATGCGCTCCGGTTCCCGCTAAAGGACAACGCATGTACATCAGCCTGCAGGATATGTTCAAGATCGGTATCGGGCCCAGCAGCTCGCATACCGTCGGTCCGATGCGCGCCGCGCGCCGCTTCCTGCTGGAGCTGCCGGACGGGCTGCTGGTGCAGGCGGCGCGCGTGCAGGTTGAGCTGTTTGGTTCGCTGGCCCACACCGGCGTCGGCCACGGCACCGACCGTGCCGTGCTCATGGGCCTGTGCGGCGAAATCCCGGATGATGTCGATACTGGCAGCATCGCCAGCCGCATCCAGGCCATTGAGCAGGAGCAGCGCATCATCCTCATGGGCACGCAGGAGGTGCACTTCGAGCGCGAACGCGACCTGGTCTTCAACTTCGTGGACGAACTGCCGCTGCACACCAATGGCATGCGCTTCCGCCTCTGGGACGGGCAGGGCGCGCTGCTGGCCGAGCGCGAGCTCTACTCTATCGGTGGCGGCTTCGTCGTCGATGCCGATGAGCACTTCGTCGGCTCCGCCCGCGGCGCCGAGGTCGAGGTGCCATACCCCTTCAGCACCATGCAGGAGCTGCTCGCCCTGGCTGAGCAGGAGCAGCTGCCAATCAGCGATCTGCTCATGGCCAACGAATCCGCCCTGCATGGCCGCGACAACACCATCGCCTTCATCCGCCGCATTGCCGACCTGATGCTCGATTGCGTGGCGCGCGGCATGCGCGCCGAGGGCGTGCTGCCCGGCGGCCTGGACGTGCCGCGCCGCGCGCGTGGCATGGCCGATCGCCTGACCGCTGCGCCACTGGCCGCGGCGGAATCGGCGATGAGCTGGGTCAGCGCCTGGGCCATCGCCGTGAATGAGGAAAACGCCTCTGGCGGCCGCGTCGTCACCGCGCCCACCAATGGCGCGGCCGGCGTCGTGCCGGCAGTCTTGCGCTACTTGATCGAGCGCCACGGCCACAGCGAGGAGGGCATCCAGCGCTACTTCCTGGTTGCCGCTGCGGTGGGCGGGCTGTGCAAGCGCAACGCCTCCATCTCGGGCGCGGAAGTCGGTTGCCAGGGAGAAGTCGGCTCCGCCGCAGCGATGGCGGCTGCCGGGCTGGCCGCCGCCATGGGCGCCAGCAATGCGCGTATCGAAAACGCCGCAGAAATCGCGCTCGAGCACCATCTGGGCATGACCTGCGATCCAATCGCCGGCCTGGTGCAAGTGCCCTGCATCGAGCGCAACGCCATGGGCGCGGTCAAGGCCATCAATGCCTGCTCCATGTCGCTGCTCGGCACCGGCGTGCACCTGGTCAGCCTGGACCAGGCCATCACCACCATGCGCGAAACCGGGCGCGACATGCAAAGCCGCTACAAGGAAACCTCGCTCGGCGGCCTCGCCGTCGTCTATTCGTTGCGGCAGGTGGAGTGCTGACAGCGCCTGGCAAAGTCAGCAAAAAGGCGCGCCGCCGAAGCTGCGCGCCCTGTGGGTCAGGCAGGAGCTGACGCCGGTTTACAGCGCAGCCACCACCGCATCGCCCATCTCGGCGGTGCTGACCTTGGTCGTGCCTTCGGACCAGATATCAACGGTACGCAGACCCTGCTCCAGCACCTTCTGCACCGCCGCCTCGATGCGCGTAGCAGCCGCTTCCTGGTTCAGCGAGAAGCGCAGCATCATGGCAGCACTCAGGATCGTCGCCAGCGGGTTGGCAATGCCCTGGCCGGCAATGTCCGGCGCGCTGCCGTGGCTGGGCTCGTACAGGCCCTGGTTCTTGTCGTTCAGGCTGGCCGAGGGCAGCATGCCGATGGAGCCAGTCAGCATCGCCGCCTCGTCGGACAGGATGTCGCCGAACATGTTGCCGGTCACCACCACGTCAAACTTCTTCGGTGCCTTCACCAGCTGCATCGCGGCGTTGTCCACCAGCATGTGGTCCAGCTCCACGTCCGGGTACTCCTTGGCGACTTCCACCACCACGTCTTTCCACAGCTGCGAGGTTTCCAGCACGTTGTTCTTGTCCACGCTGGTCAGGCGCTTGCTGCGCTTTTGCGCGGCCTGGAAGGCGGTGTGGGCAATGCGCTCGATTTCCGGGCGGCTGTAGCGCATCGTGTCGAAGGCTTCCTCGGTGCCGGGGAAATGGCCGTCTTCGGCGGTGCGGCGGCCACGCGGCGTGCCAAAGTAGATGTCACCGGTCAGCTCGCGGATCAGCAGGATGTCCAGGCCAGCCACCAGCTCGGGTTTCAGGCTGGAGGCGTTGACCAGCTCCTTGTAGCAGATGGCGGGGCGGAAGTTGGCGTACAGGCCGAGTGCCTTGCGCAGGCCCAGGATCGCTTGTTCGGGGCGCAGAT
Source organism: Ramlibacter sp. (assembly GCA_012729605.1). Taxonomy (GTDB): domain Bacteria; phylum Pseudomonadota; class Gammaproteobacteria; order Burkholderiales; family Burkholderiaceae_C; genus Brachymonas; species Brachymonas wangyanguii. The sequence continues at coordinate 2,357 of JAAYCV010000203.1, forward strand.
GGCGTTCCAGCTTGTCGTATTTCCAGTCGCCCACGGCACCAAACAGCACGGCGTCGGCGGACAGCGCCAGGTTCAGCGTGTGCTCGGGCAGCGGATGGCCGTGCTTGTCGTAGGCGGTACCGCCGACGTCGGCGTATTCCAGCTCCAGATCCAGCTCCAGTGCGTTCAGCACCTTGACCGCTTCTGCAATGATTTCGTGACCGATGCCGTCACCGGGAAGAATGGCGATTTTCATGATGGGTATGTCCTGTTGAATGGGAAAAGCCCCGCCCGGCGGGCAGGGCTGGCAGGAGAGTCTGCCGGGTGCGGAATCAGATGGCGCGTGCCTTGGTCAGCCAGGGCTTGGCGTTCAGGCGCTTTTCTTCATAGGCCTTGATCTTGTCCACGTGGCGCAGCGTCAGGCCGATATCGTCCCAGCCGTTCAGCAGGCATTCCTTGCGGAACGGTTGCACCTCGAACGGGATCTCCTCGCCGTTCGGCTTGACGACCACCTGGCGCGGCAGGTCCACCGTCAGCTGGTAGCCTTCGGTGGCAGCCACTTCCTGGAACAGCGTGTCGATCACGGCTTCGGGCAGCACGATCGGCAGCAGGCCGTTCTTGAAGCAGTTGTTGAAGAAGATGTCGGCAAAGCTGGGTGCCAGGATAGCGCGGAAGCCGTACTGCTCCAGCGCCCACGGCGCGTGCTCGCGGCTGGAGCCGCAGCCAAAGTTGCTGCGCGTCAGCAGCACGCTGGCGCCCTGGTAGCGCGGCTGGTTCAGCACAAAGTCGGGGTTGGGCTGGCGGGCAGACTCGGGCTTGCCGGGCTCGCCCTTGTCCAGGTAGCGCCATTCGTCAAACAGGTTGGGGCCAAAGCCGGTGCGGCGGATGGACTTCAGGAACTGCTTCGGGATGATGGCGTCGGTATCGACGTTCTCGCGGTCGAGCGGGGCCACCAGGCCCTGGTGGATGGTGAACTTTTGCATGGTAATCGTGTAGGGGAAGAAGCGCCTTCCGGCCGCAGCCGGAAGGCGGGGTTGCAGTCTTAGTTGGCGGCGCGTTCGATGGCGCTGCCAGTGGCCTTCACGTCCTGGCCAATGCCCTGGACGGTGTTGCAGGCGCTCAGCGTCAGCATGGCGGCCAGGACAGCACAGATAGCGGTGATTTTCTTCATGGGATTCTCCTTCTGGGGGAAAGACAACGGCGGTTCAGGCCGTTCATGCAAAAGCACGGACATCCACGAAATGCCCGTGAACCGCGGCCGCCGCGGCCATGGCCGGGCTGACGAGGTGCGTGCGGCCACCAGCACCCTGGCGGCCTTCAAAGTTGCGGTTACTGGTGCTGGCGCAGCGTTCGCCCGGCTCCAGACGATCGGCGTTCATTGCCAGGCACATGCTGCAGCCCGGTTCGCGCCATTCAAAACCGGCATCGATAAAGATCTGGTGCAGGCCTTCCTGCTCGGCTTGCGCCTTCACCAGGCCAGAGCCCGGCACCACCAGCGCCAGCTTGACGTTGGCGGCCACTTGCTTGCCCAGCTTCTGCACCATGGCAGCGGCGGCACGCATGTCCTCGATGCGGCTGTTGGTGCAGCTGCCGATGAACACCTTGTCCACGGCGATCTCGTTGATCGGCGTGTCGGCCTGCAGGTCCATGTAGACCAGCGCACGCTCCATCGCGGCACGCTTGCTGGCATCGCTTTCCTGCGCCGGGTTCGGCACGCGGGCGGTCACGCCCACCACCATCTCGGGGCTAGTGCCCCAGGTCACCTGCGGCTCGATGGCGCTGCCATCCAGCTCGACCACGCGGTCAAACTGGGCACCGTCATCGGACTTCAGCGTGTTCCAGTAGGCCACGGCCTCGTCCCATTCCTCGCCGCCGACAAAGGCGCCGGTTTCGGGATCAGTGCCCGGAGCAAACGGACGGCCCTTGACGTACTCGATGGTCTTCTCGTCCACCGCCACCATGCCGGCGCGCGCACCGGCCTCGATCGCCATATTGCACAGCGTCATGCGGCCTTCCATGCTCAGGCCGCGGATCGAGCTGCCACCAAACTCGATGGTGTAGCCGGTACCGCCAGCGGTGCCGATGGCGCCGATGATGGCCAGCGCCACATCCTTGGCGGACACGCCAGGCTGCAGCTCGCCTTCGACCTTGACCAGCATGTTCTTGGCCTTCTTGGCCAGCAGCGTCTGTGTCGCCATCACGTGCTCGACCTCGCTGGTGCCAATGCCGTGCGCCAGCGCACCAAACGCACCGTGCGTGCTGGTGTGGCTGTCACCGCAGACCACCGTCATGCCGGGCAGGGTAGCGCCGTTCTCCGGGCCCATCACGTGCACGATGCCCTGGCGCTGGTTCAGGAAGGGGAAGTAGGCGCCAGCACCAAACTCCTGGATGTTGGCGTCCAGCGTCGTGACCTGCTCCTTGCTGGTCGGATCGGTGATGCCGTCATAGCCCAGTTCCCAGCCGGTGGTCGGCGTGTTGTGATCGGCCGTGGCCACCACCGAGTTGATGCGCCACAGCTTGCGGCCGGCCACGCGCAGGCCCTCGAACGCCTGCGGGCTGGTCACTTCGTGCACCAGATGGCGGTCGATGTAGAGCACCGTGGTGCCATCGTCTTCGGTATGGACGCTGTGCTCGTCCCAGAGTTTGTCGTACAGGGTTTGTGCCATGGTCTTCCTTCTCGCTATACAGGGAAATTTTACGCGGCAGCGGGCCGTTGCGGGCTGGCTGTCGTCAGGTGCTCCACCAGCAGCCGGGCCGGCTGCGGCAGGGTAGAAAAATCGCGCGCCACCAGTTGCAGCTGGCGCTGCGCCCAGGGATCGCGCAGCGGAATGCAGGCCAGCTGGCCGGCTCCGTGCAGCAGTTCAAAGGCGCGACGCGGCATGATGCCCACGCCCAGTCCATTGTCGATCATGCGGCACATCGCATCCAGCCCGGTGACGCGGATGCGCAGCCGGATGCTCTGGCCAGCCCGCAGCGCGGCTTGGCGCATGGCGCGGTTGATCGAGCTGTTGCTGTGCAGGCCAACCTGGTCGTAGGGCAGGGCATCGGCATAGTCGATGCTCTCCTGCTGCGCCAGCGGATGCTGCTGCGGCGTGATCAGCACCAGCTGGTCTTGGCGGTAGGGGCGTGTCTGCAGCCCCTGGTGTTCCAGCGCCAGATAGCAGATGCCCAGGTCGGCTGCGCCTTCCTGCACCGCACGCGCCACCTCGTTGCTCAGGTGTTCTTCCAGATCAATCTTGATGTGTTCGTGGGCGCGTGCAAAACTGCCCAGGTCTTCCGGCAGAAATTGCACGATCGCCGAGATGCTGGCATGCACGCGCACATGGCCACGCACGCCCTCGGCGTACTCGCCCAGTTCTGCCTGCATCTTGTCCAGGCCGTAGATCAGCGCGCGTGCATGGTGCAGCAGGCTTTCGCCCGCGGCGGTCAGCGTCACGCCGCGCGCATGGCGCTCCAGCAAGGGCGTGCGGAAGATCGCCTCCAGATCGCTCATGCGCTTGCTGACCGCCGAGGCGGCAATGAACTCGCGCTCCGCCGCTCGGCCAATGCTGCCCAGCTCGCACACGCTGACGAACAGCTGCAGCGAGGTCAAATCGACATGACGGGCAAGATTGCGGTCAGGGGCCATGAAAATCGGTCAGAGCATCGTGAATCAAGAAGGGAAAAGTATTTTCTCATGATATTTTCCACCTAGGCATCTTCAGCCACGATGGCTTACCTACTGTTTCACGAATACGCCACGCACAAAAAACCCGCCGAGCCAAAAGGCAGGGCGGGTGCTTGCCAAGGCAGTGCTGTACTGCCCTGGGCTTGGCGCTATCAGTTGCGGGCGCTGCTGAAGTCAGCCGGCACGTCACGACGCACGGAGCCGGTGTACAGCTGGCGCGGACGGCCAATCTTGTATTCCGGATCGCTGATCATCTCGTTCAGCTGCGCGATCCAGCCCACGGTACGGGCCAGCGCGAAGATGCCGGTGAACAGGTTGACCGGGA
>JAAYCV010000204.1 GCA_012729605.1 Ramlibacter sp.
CGAATTGCTGCGGCTGCAGGATGGCATTGCTCAGCGCGTTCTTGGTCCAGTAGTGGAAGTGCTCGACCAGACGATAGCTGGTTGCCACGTACGGGAAGTCCGCCGGCTTGCCAAAGGCTTCCATGTCCCCCTTGAACACGCGGGCGGCCGGGTTGGCGCGCGCCTTCGGGTTGTTCGGGTGCATCGGGTTGTTTTCCAGCGGCGATTCGAAGGGCTCGTAATGCTCCGGCAGCGGGCCATCGGCCAGGCCAGTCGGGGCAAACAGGCGACCCGTGCCTTCACCAGTCATGATGAAGGGCATCATGCGGTCCGGATCAGCCGGGTTCGCATCCGCCTTGTAGTCAGGCACGTCGGCACCGACCCACTTGCTGCCGTTCCACCACACCAGGCGGCGCTTCGGATCCCAGGGCGAACCATCGGGACGCGCAGACGCAGCGTTGTACAGGATACGGCGGTTGGCCGGCCACGACCAGGCCCAGTTCGGGGTCTGGCCATTGTCGTAGACGTCGGTGTTGTCGCGGCGCGCCATCTGGTTGCCGGCCGGCGTCCAGGAGCCGGCGTAGATCCAGCAACCGGAAGCGGTAGAACCGTCATCACGCAGCAGGCCGAAACCGGACAGCTGCTCACCGGCCTTGGCCAGCACCTGTGCTGCCGCGCCCGGATTGTTCGGGTCTGCCGGCGCAACCACATCGGTCACGGCATAGCCGTTGGACTCCATCGCCAGCTCGGTGGCGGTGGGCGCATGCGGCACCTTGTACTTCCAGTCCAGATTCACGATCGGATCCGGGAAGGCACCACCGTCCTTGCGATAGGCATCGCGCAGGCGGATGAAGATCTGGGCCATGATTTCCATGTCCGGCTTGGCTTCGCCCGGCGGGTTGGCGCCCTTCCAGTGCCACTGCAGCCAGCGGCTGGAGTTGGTGATGGAGCCATCCTCCTCGGCAAAGCAGCAGGTCGGAATGCGGAACACGGCGGTCTGGATTTCTTCCGGCTTCACATCGTTGTACTCGCCGTGGTTCTTCCAGAACTCGGCGGTCTCGGTGTTCAGCGGATCCATCACCACCAGGTACTTGAGCTTGCTCAGGCCGCTGATGATCTTCTTCTTGTTCGGGAAGGAACCGACCGGGTTGAAGCCCTGGCAGAAGTAGCCATTGAGCTTGCCCTGGTTCATCAGCTCGAACGCAGTCAGGATGTCATACAGACGGTCGTACTTGGGCAGGTAATCGTAGGCCCAGTTGTTTTCCTTGGTCGCAGCCGCGCCCCAGGTCGCCTTCTGGTAGCTCACGAAGAACTTGGGATAGTTCTGCCAGTAGCTCATCTGGTTCGGGCGCAGCGGCTTGGTCGAGCGCGCATCCAGATAGCCCTGCAGCTCCTGCTCGCTGTCGCGCGGCAGGCTCAGGTAGCCCGGCAGGCTGGTGGACAGCAGGCCCAGGTCGGTCAGACCCTGGATGTTGCTGTGGCCACGCAGCGCGTTGATGCCACCACCCAGCTGGCCGATGTTGCCCAGCAGCAGCTGCACCATGGCCGCGGTACGGATGATTTCCGAGCCCATGCTGTGCTGGGTCCAGCCCAGCGCGTACAGAATCGTCATCACGCGGTCGGTCGTGGCCGTGCTGCCGATCATCTCGGCAACCTTCAGGAATTTCTCCTTGGGCGTACCGGTGATCTGCTCCACCACTTCCGGCGTATAGCGGCTGTAGTGGCTCTTCATGATCTGCAACACGCAGCGCGGGTGCTGCATGGTCGGATCAATCTTGGCGTGATCGCCTTCCTTCTCGTAGGCCCAGCTGCTGTTGTCGTAGCCACGCTTCGCTTCGTCGTAGCCCGAGAACAGGCCGTCAGTGAAGCTATAGCCCTCGTTCACGATGAACGCGGCGTTGGTGTAGTTCCGGACGTATTCGGTCTGGATCTTGTCATTGCTCAACAGGTAGTTGATGACGCCGCCCAGGAAGGCGATGTCAGAACCGGCACGCAGCGGTGCGTAGTAGTCGGCAACGGCTGCGGAACGGGTAAAGCGCGGATCGACCACGACCAGCTTCGCCTTGTTGCGTTGCTTGGCCTCGATCACCCACTTGAAACCCACGGGGTGTGCTTCGGCGGCGTTACCGCCCATGATCAGCACGAGATCGGCGTTCTTGATGTCCTCCCAATGGTTGGTCATCGCGCCGCGCCCAAACGTCGGAGCCAGACTGGCTACCGTCGGGGCGTGTCAGACACGTGCCTGGTTGTCGAAGACGATGGCACCCGTACTGCGCATCACCTTGTGGGTGATATAGCCCGCCTCGTTGGAGGAGGCAGACGCAGCCAGGAAACCTGTCGTGGTCCAGCGGTTCACCGTCTGGCCAGCTTCGTTGGTGGCGATAAAGTTGGCGTCGCGGTCTTCCTTCATCAGCTTGGTGATGCGGCCCAGGGCCTCATCCCAGCTCAGGCGCTTCCACTCGTTGGTACCGGGCTCGCGCACCTCGGGGTAACGCAGGCGGTTCGGACTCTTGACGTAGTCCAGGATGCCGGCGCCCTTCGGGCACAGGGAACCACGGCTGACCGGGTGATCCGGGTCGCCTTCGATGTGGATGATGCTGCCGCGCACGTTCTTGGCGCCATCACCCAGGGTGTACATGATCAGGCCGCAACCTACCGAACAGTAGGTGCAGGTGTTACGGGTTTCCGTGGTACGTGCCAGCTTGAACTGGCGCGTTTCGGCAAGTGCGGCGGTGGGCGAGAAGCCCAGGACCACCATGCTGGAACCTGCCAGCCCTGCCCCACTGACCCGGAAGAATTGTCTCCGGTCCATATCCATCATGGCCGTGTCCTCCAAGAGCATTTATGAAAATTGTGACTGCCAGTCCATCGTAGCCTGACAGTTATCACCGTGAGACCGGGTTAACCCGGTACAGGAGCGTAATTCTGCCATGTTGGACTGGTTGCCAGCAGCAACATTATCGGCCATTCACCGTGTACCTTGTCTGGCCGCAA
>JAAYCV010000031.1 GCA_012729605.1 Ramlibacter sp.
AGGTGCAGGAGAAGGTCAAGGAATTCTTCGGCAAGGAACCGCGCCGCGACGTCAACCCCGACGAAGCCGTGGCCGTGGGCACCGCCATCCAGGGCCAGGTGCTTTCGGGTGACCGCAAGGACGTGCTGCTGCTGGACGTGACCCCGCTGTCGCTGGGCATCGAGACCATGGGCGGCGTCATGACCAAGATGATCCAGAAGAACACCACGATCCCGACCAAGTTCGCGCAGACCTTCTCGACCGCAGAAGACAACCAGCCTGCCGTGACCATCAAGGTCTACCAGGGTGAGCGTGAAGTGACTGCCGGCAACAAGCTGCTGGGCGAATTCAACCTGGAAGGCATTGCCCCGTCTCCGCGCGGCGTGCCGCAGATCGAGGTGACCTTCGACATCGACGCCAACGGCATCCTGCACGTGAGCGCCAAGGACAAGGGTACCGGCAAGGAAAACAAGATCACCATCAAGGCCAACACCGGCCTGAGCGAAGAGGAAATCCAGCAGATGGTGAAGGACGCCGAGCTGAACGCCGCTGAAGACCACAAGAAGGTCGAGCTGGTACAGGCACGCAACCAGGGCGATGCCATGGCGCACAGCGTCAAGAAGAGCCTGACCGAGTACGGCGACAAGCTGGACGCCGGCGAAAAGGACGCGATCGAAGCCGCCATCAAGGAGCTGGAAGAAGCCATCAAGGGCGACGACAAGGACGCCATCGAGGCCAAGACCAATGCCCTGATGGAAGCCAGCCAGAAGCTGGGCGAAAAGATCTACGCCGACCAGGCCGCTGCCGCTGGTACCGAAGCTCCGGCCGGTAACGCTGGCGCTGCTGACGACGACGTGGTTGACGCCGAAGTCAAGGAAGTGAAGAAGGACTGATCCGTCAGTTGCAGGGCAGTGCCGCCAGGCCCTGCCCTGCTGCCACGGACGTCGCGCCGCGCCCACCGTTATCAGGTGACGCGGCGTTTGTGTTCCAGCCGGCCTGAGCGGCTGGCGAACAGGAATAGCCATGTCAAAACGCGATTACTACGAAGTCCTGGGCGTGCCCCGCAACGCCGGTGAGGACGAGATCAAGAAGGCCTACCGCAAGCTGGCCATGAAATACCACCCTGACCGCAACCAGGGTGACAAGGCCGGTGAAGCCGAGGCCAAGTTCAAGGAGGTCAAGGAAGCCTACGAGATGCTGTCCGACAGCCAGAAACGTGCGGCCTACGACCAGTACGGCCATGCCGGCGTCGATCCCAACATGGGTGCCGGCGGTTTCGGTGGCGGCTTTGGCGGTGGCTTCGAGAGCTTCAGCGACATCTTCGGCGATATCTTTGGCCAGGCCCGTGGTGGCCGCGGCGGCCGCCAGGTGCATCGCGGCAACGACCTCAGCTACTCGATGGACATCACGCTGGAAGAAGCCGCCAACGGCAAGGACGCGCAGATCCGCATCCCGAGCTGGGACGATTGCGACACCTGCCACGGCACGGGTGCCAAGCCCGGCACCAGCAGCAAGACCTGCAGCACCTGTGGCGGCAGCGGCGTGGTGCAGATGCGCCAGGGCTTTTTCAGCGTGCAACAGACCTGCCCGCACTGCCACGGCTCCGGCAAGATCATTCCCGAGCCCTGCACCAGCTGCCATGGTCAGGGCAAGATCAAGAAGCAGAAGACGCTGGAAGTAAAGATCCCGGCCGGTATCGACGACGGCATGCGCATCCGCAGCGCAGGCAA
>JAAYCV010000205.1 GCA_012729605.1 Ramlibacter sp.
GGCGCAAAGCCGAGCCGGTGCATGCCGCTATTGAGCTTGAGAAACACCTTGTGCGGCTGCAGCGTCTTGTGGCCGGCCAGCATGTGGATCTGCTCGTCGCTATGGATCGTGTGCCAGAGCCCGAGGCGCGAGCACAGCTCCAGGTCACGCGGATCAAACACGCCTTCCAGCAGCAGGATCGGGCCGCGCCAGCCGAGCTGGCGGATGCGCTGCGCCTCGGCCAGGTCCAGCAGCGCAAAGCCGTCGGCACCACGCAAGCCCTCGTAGGCGCGCTCGATGCCATGGCCATAGGCATTCGCCTTGACGACCGCCCAGACGCGCGCCTCGCCAGCGGCCTGGCGGCAGCGTTGCAGGTTGTGGCTCAGGGCATCGGTATGGATCAGGGCGTGGATCGGGCGTGGCATGGCGGACTCGTTCAGAAGCTCCCGATTATGCGCCCGGCAAACAGAATGCGCGGGGATTTTGCCGGCCGTCATCAAACCGCCAGCCAATTGGCGCATACTACGAGGATGTCCTGCCGCAGCGGCAGGCACCCCATTCTGTGTCCGGTCGCCGTGCCGGATGACGTGCCGCATACACTCCCGGCACGCCATATCCGTGAAGGTTTTTCGTTTGATTTTTGCCGATCCCTGCATGTGCACCGGAGCCGCCGACTCATGAAACGCGGCTTCTACACCATCATGGCCGCGCAGTTTTTCAGCTCGCTGGCCGACAACGCCTTGTTCATTGCCGCCGTCGCGCTGCTGCGTGCCAGCGGCTCGCCCGACTGGCAAATGGCAGCGCTGGTGCCGATGTTTGCGCTGTTCTACGTGCTGCTGGCACCCTTCGTCGGTGCCTTTGCCGATTCGCAGCCCAAGGGCCGCGTCATGTTCTACAGCAACGCCTTCAAGGTGGTCGGCTGCCTGGCCATGCTGTTCGGCTCGCACCCGCTGCTGGCCTATGCGCTGGTCGGCCTGGGCGCGGCCGCCTATTCGCCGGCCAAGTACGGCATCCTGACCGAGCTGTTGCACCCCTCGCAGCTGGTGCGTGCCAACGGCTGGATCGAGGGCCTGACGATTGCCTCCATCATCATGGGCGTGTTGTTCGGCGGCCAGCTCATCGGGCCGCACCTGGCACCGCTGCTGCTGTCGATCAACTTCCCCCTGATCGATACCGGCATCAGCTCGCCGGAAAAGGCCGCCATCTGCGTGATCATGTTGATCTATGCGCTGGCCTCGCTGATCAATACCTGGATCCCGGAAACCGGCGTCATCATGCGTCCGTTGCCGCGCAACCTGCTGAGCCTGGTGCCGGATTTCCGCACCTGCAACCGCCGCCTGTGGGACGACAAGCTGGGCCAAATTTCGCTCGCTACCACCACGCTGTTCTGGGGTGTCAGCGGCAACCTGCGCTACATCGTGTTGGCCTGGGCCGCCGCGGCACTCGGCTACAACGTCACGCAGGCCTCCAGCCTGGTCGGCGTGGTGGCCGTGGGCACGGCTGTCGGTGCCATCTGGGCCTCGATGCGGGTGCGGCTGGACCAGGCGCCGCGCGTGATGCCGCTGGGCATCGTCATGGGCCTGCTGGTGATCATGCTGATCTTCGTGCGTGATGTCTGGGTCGCGGCACCGTTCCTGATCGTGCTCGGCGCCATCGGCGGCTACATGGTGGTGCCCATGAACGCGCTGCTGCAGCACCGGGGCCACAACCTGATGGGTGCCGGCCGCTCGATTGCCGTGCAGAACTTCAACGAGCAGGCCTGTATCCTCGGCATTGGCCTGTTGTACACCCTGTCCACCAAGTGGGGCATGACGGCGTTTGGCGCCA
>JAAYCV010000206.1 GCA_012729605.1 Ramlibacter sp.
CACATCTACGACGTGATGGCGCTGCGCGTCATCGTGCCGGAGCTGAAGGACTGCTATGCGGCACTGAGCTGGGTGCACAGCACTTTCGAGGCGGTGCCGTCCGAATTCGATGACTACATCGTCAAGCCCAAGGCCAACGGCTATCAGTCGCTGCATACGGTGGTGATGCATGCCGAGGAGGGCCATCCGAGGCGGCCGCTGGAGATCCAGATCCGCACCCAGGCGATGCACGACCATGCCGAAACCGGCGTGGCGGCGCATTGGGCCTACAAGGAAGCCGGAGCCAAGGGCTATGCCGGCCACAGCGCCAACAGCAGCTACGACAGCAAGATCGCAGCGCTGCGCCAGCTGCTGGCCTGGGAGCGTGATTTTGCCCAGACTGGCAGTGAGCAGCCCGGAGGCCCAAGCGCCGGCACCCAGCATGCCTTGCTGGAAGACCGCATCTATGTGCTGACGCCCGATGCCGCGATTGTCGAGTTGCCGCAGGGGGCCACGCCGGTGGACTTTGCCTATGCGGTGCATACTAGTGTCGGCCACCGCTGCCGTGGTGCACGCGTGGACGGCCAGATGGTGCCGCTGCAGACCAAATTGCAGAGCGGCCAGACGGTGGAAGTCGTCACCGTCAAGGAAGGTGGCCCGTCACGCGACTGGCTGAATCCGGAGCAGGGCTATCTGGTCAGCAACCGCGCGCGTGCCAAGGTGCGTGCCTGGTACAACGCGCAGATCACGCAGGAAACCGTGGCGCGCGGCCGCGAGGCGGTGGAAAAACTGCTGCAGCGCGAAGGCAAGACCTCGACCAACCTGGTGCATCTGGCCGAGCAGTTAGGTTTTGACAGCCCGGATGCGCTGTTCGAGGTGGTGGGCAAGGACGAGTTCTCGCTGCGCAATATCGAGGCCGTGCTCAAGCCGCAGGCACCACAACTGACCGAGGATGAGGTGGTGCTGCAGAAGACCACCGCCATGGGCGAACGCGCCCGGCGTGCCGGCCAAAAGGGTGGCGTGCTGGTGGTGGGCATGGGGTCGCTGCTGACGCAGCTCGGCAAGTGCTGCAAGCCGGCACCACCTGATGCGATTGGCGGCTTTGTCACGCGCGGCAAGGGCGTGAGCGTACACCGGCTGGACTGCGCCAACTACCGCAGCATGGTGCGCGATCATCCCGAACGCTGTATCGATGTGGAGTGGGAAGGATCTGACAGCACGGCCGGGCAGTACCCGGTGGACGTGCTGATCCAGGCCAATGCGCGTACCGGCCTGCTGCGCGACATCAGCGAGCTGTTTGCCGCCGAGAAGATGCCGGTGCTGGGCATGCACAATGATGTCAGCAAGGGCATCACGCACATGACCATGACGGTGCAGGTGAGCGATACGCACAAGCTGGGCAAGGTGCTGCACGCCTTGCAGGGACTGCCAGGGGTGCATGGCGCGCGCCGTCGATGAAAAAATGTGGAAAGTTGACCGCACGTCTTGCACAAACGCAAAAATCCGGTCTATAATCTCGCTTCTGAACAAGTTTCAGGCGCGTAGCTCAGTTGGTTAGAGCACCACCTTGACATGGTGGGGGTCGCTAGTTCGAATCTAGTCGCGCCTACCAATATAGAAAGCACCCAATGTAAAAATTGGGTGCTTTTTTATTGTCTGAAGGCCGGATTTTCCCTGTCATGCAGGGCTTGGTGTTACTATCCGCTGTGGCAGTCCCTATACTGTGCGCTTGCTGCTAGGGCATGCCCATGCTTGGCATTCATACACGTTGACAGGGAGCAGATAACATGAAAAACCGTTTCTTCACCATGCTGGCCGCACTGGCCCTGCTGCTGGGCATGGCCGGCACTGCCCAGGCGCAGGCCGTGGTCAGCAAGACATCGACCGCGCAGCTGGAATCCATCATGAAACAGGAAGGCTACAGCTACACCGTCGACAAGGATGGCGATCTGGTCTGGAAAATCGATGGCTATTCGGCGTTGCTGCTGATTCCCAAGGACAAGGAATCGATCCTGTTCCGTGCCTCGTTTGACCGGAACGTGCCGCTGAGCCGCATCAACAGCTGGAACCGCACCAAGAAATACTCCCGCAGCTACCTGGATGACGAAAACGACCCGGTGCTGGAACTCGACCTGGATCTGGAAGGTGGCGTGACGCAGGCGCGTATCGTGAGCTTCCTGAAAACCAGCAATATCTCGTTCAGCGTCTGGCGCAATGAGGTGCTGGTGGGCGACGAATAAGCGCTTGCTGCCATACGGACAGACAGGCACCTGGGGCTGATGCGCCAGGTGCCTTTTTCTTGTCTGCTCCCGTGTGACTGGCCAGGATGTCAGTCACGGTACTGCCCGATGGCCTCGAGTTGAGCATAGGCAGCGGCCGTACTGCGAGCCAGTGTGGCCTTTGCCATCTCGACAAACTGGCAGGTCTTGTTGGCATCGGAATGCAGGCCGCGAGAGCGGATATGGAACTGCATGCGAAGATCCCGACGCAGATCCTCTGCCGCGTCGGATGCCTGGATCAAATGCCGGCTGGCTTCTTGCAAGGCATTCATCAGCTTCTCGAGATGCGGCCCCATATGGCTGCTCAGAGGACCCTCTGATGGGTATTCGTCCATCTCCTCATCAAGACTGGTGTGACGGTATGGTGCTGGTTTCATGTCTTTCTCCTGTTGATTCAAATACGTGCTCTCAGAAAACCGCCAGGGCAACACCCATACCCACCAATAGCGCCATCAGGTAATCGGGATTTGACCCGCGGCCAATGCGGTGAAGATCATTCAGGATGACGGGTGTCATGCAGATCAGGTAGGCGTACCACGGAAAGCTGGTGTCCATGATGCCGAACCAGGGTTTCAGGATCAGGTAGCTGGCCACGGCACCTATGCCGGCTCCGATTACCAGCAAGGTCCGGGAGGCTTCTTCCGCGGCGATTTTTGCGAATACGAGGCCGGTGATGTTGATGATCAGGGGCGTAATGATGAACAGTCCGACCAGATAGGCGATGATGGCTTGCATGAGGTTTTCCTAAAAAAAGAATGCAGCAGGGCGGGCGCTGACGGGCAGCACCATGCTGGCGCGGGGTTCGCGCTGGGTGGATTCAGGGGGGAATGAAGGCCGTCTACGTTGACGGTGCAGAGGGCTGGCGCCTGGCGGGCTGCACCAGGGCGACATCCAGTACATCGCGCAGATCCACCTGCTGCTCCTGTGCCGGCGCGGTCTCCAGCTGCAGCTGCCAGCCATCGTGCCGGATGCGCAGTTGGGTGGGCGTGCCACTGATGATCGGAGGCGTGCCTTCCGTCGTTTTCAGGGTGATGCGCAATGGCTGTTCGCGCAGCAGGCCATCGATCAGCGTGGTGAATGTCAGGTCTGACAGCTCCGGCACGCCTGGCATCTCGATGGCGATCTTCTTGTCCAGGCGGTGCATGGGGTAGTCCGTCTCGAACAGCATGCGCTTGAGCATGTCCCGCATGGGCCAGACAAACGGTCCCAGCAGCTGCGGAGCGATCTTCTCGACCATGTTGTTCAGCGTCAGGAAGGCGTAGGCCTGTGCCGGCTTCAGCCAGATGCCGGGCAGCATGCGACTGGGCACGCCAAAGCCCTGTTCGGGGTCGATATGGTAGGCACCGGTATCGCGGTTCCAGACGATGGGCGTGTTCATCTGGCTGCGCATCAGCTCCAGGTCGCGGTGGATGGTGGCACGCGAGACTTCCAGATCGGCCATGAGCTGGGCCAGGGTCACGCCGGTGGCCCGGCTCATCAGGGCCTGGATGCGGG
>JAAYCV010000207.1 GCA_012729605.1 Ramlibacter sp.
GCATGCCGCCCAGGTTGTCGGTTTCCAGGCGCACGTTGAGCGAGACAAAGCGGCGTGCGGCACTGCCGTCTGCGCGCGTGGCCTGACGCGGCTGGCCCCACAGGCCGCTGCCGAGCAGGTGGCCATGTGGCATGCGGGCCGTCAGCTGGTGGATGCGCCAGCCTTCGCCATGGTCTTCCGGCTGGTCCACCAGCGGTGCCCCGGCCACCATCGGCGTGCTGGCATTGCCAGCCAGCAGGGTGACGCGGTCGAACTTGTAGCCGAGCACATCGACCTGTTCCGCTTCGATATCGAGCGCCGGCAGGGTTTCCGGGTCTTCGGTGCGCGCCACCAGGTCACGCACATCCTGCACGATGGCCGGCTCGATGATGGCGCGCGCCAGGCGGGCCTTGACGCTGCCGGCGCCCTGGCCGTTGAGCGGCTGCAGGTATTCGACATAGCCGTTGATCTGGCGTGCATCCAGCGTCACCTGCCACAGGCGGCCATGGCGCGTGCCACCCAGCACCAGATTGTCGAAGCGGCGATTTGCCACCGTCAGCGAGGAGGTCTGGATCGCCATCACGCTGGGCAGGTAGTTCAGGCTGGCCTCGCCGTCGCCCGCCGTACTGGTTGCGGTGGGCTCGTTGGCCGAGATGCGATTCAGCACGGCGATCCAGTCGTCGGCATTCACGTCATCGAGCAGGATCAGCGCGTGCACATCGTTTTCGGGCAGCGGCGGCAGGTTCTCGTGTGCCAGCGCGCCGGCGGCGATACTGCCGCGCAGCACGCGTGGCGTGTGGCCACGCACATCGCGCACGTAATGCACCGACAGCCGGTTGCCGATGCGCACCAGCAGCTGGTCCTCGGCCGGCATCAGCTGGCCGCGCTGCTGGTCCTGGTAGTTGCGCACGATGGTGTTCTCGTAGTGCAGCGGCAGGCTCTCGCCGGCGCTCTTGCCCAGCGGTGCCGGCAGGTTCACCGCCATGCCGACCAGGTCGCTGTCGATGGTCAGCTCAGGCGCGCCACGATCGAACTGCAGGCGCGCGCGGTAGGCGCTGCGGCCTTCCATTGAGGCACCCAGCGCCGAGACAAAGCCCAGCTCCTTCGCTTCACGCAGGCCGGCGGCGGTGATGTCGCCCACGGCGTTGAACACGATCTGGCGCGGCTGGCCGGGCTGGCGTTTCGGATCCATGCCGCCCGCCAGCGTTGCCTGGCCGCCCAGCAGCCCGGTGCGCACCTGGCGCAGTTCGAAGCCCTTGTCGGTAAAGGCCACGACGCCGGTGCTGCCGGCCAGCAGCGGCGTGGTCGGCGTGATGCGCACATCGTTGCCCTTGAGCGTGACCTGGCCATCGACCTTGATGTTGCGGATCTGGTGCACCGGAATGCCGAGTGCCAGCGAGAGATCGGTGCCGCCGGTAGCGGTGGCCTGCTGCAGCGCGTTGCCAGCGATCTCGCCCAGTGGCGAGGTGTTGGCCAGGTGCAGCGCCTGCGACAGTGGGCCGGTGGCGCTGGCGGCCACGCCCACGGTCAGGTTGTGCGAGGCCAGGTCGGGAATCGTGGCGGCAATCTCACGCACACGCAGGTCGGGCGCGGTGCTGAAGCTGGCGGTGGCGTCGACGATCTGCAGCATGTTGCGGTCGATGATCAGCTTGCCCTTCAGGTCGGTCAGCGCCGGCCAGGGCAGCTCGTCGCC
The DNA here is from genome assembly GCA_012729605.1 of Ramlibacter sp. GTDB lineage: Bacteria > Pseudomonadota > Gammaproteobacteria > Burkholderiales > Burkholderiaceae_C > Brachymonas > Brachymonas wangyanguii. The sequence continues at coordinate 1,673 of JAAYCV010000207.1, forward strand.
ATGCTGCAGGCTGCGCGGTACGAACTGGTAGCGCGCGTTGTAGAGCGGCACGTCAAAGCGGAACTTGCCCGGCAGCTGGCGGCCGGCATCGTCCTTGCCGGACGGCAGGTGCGCCAGATCGCCCTCGATCTGCACGCGTGCGTTGCGGATCTCGCCGGCCTGCACCGCATCGCGCACGTACTGGCGCGCCTGCACGCCCAGCGACATCGGCAGGTAGCGGTGCACGCGCGCGGCGTTGGCGCGCTCCATGCGCGCATCGAGCTGGATGATGCCGGGGAAGCGTTCCGATGCCGGCTCGCCCTCTTTCAGCGGGCTGGTACGCCAGGTGGCGGACAGCCGGCCACGGGCATCGGCATTGGCAAAGCGCACATTGGGCAGGGTGGCGCGGATCACGCCGTCCTTGATCTGCCACAGCACTTCGGCGTTGAAGGTGTCGAAGGCGATGCGCGGCTCCTCGAACACGCCGGGCAGGGTCACATGGCCCTGGCTCATGTCGATCGCCATGCGGCCACCGCGTTCGGTCAGGGCAAAGTCCACGTCGGCGCCATCCACGCCGGGCGTGCCCGGTTCGTAGCGCCGGCGCTGTGCGTTATACGGTCCCTGCTGCGACTGCCAGCCAATGTCCCGAGCCTTGCCGATGGCGGAAAAGCTGCTTGGCTGGTCCAGCTGGCCCTGCCAGTCGAGCGTGAGCGTTTCCATGTGGCCGCGCGGCTGGAAGGTATAGAGCGCATCGAGCGCGGCGTCGCCCAGCGGCAGACTGCCGGCCAGTTCGCCGATGATGCCCAGATCCCAGTTGTCCCCCTCGACATGGCCGCGGCTGCTGGCACTGTCGGTGCCGTTGTGCAGCTCCACACGCACATTGCCGCCGTTCCAGCGGTGGCCGCTGAGCGTGGTGAAATCCAGCTGCTGCGTGGCCAGTGTGTAGGTTTCGTTGTTGTCGGCGGCGGCAAACTGCACGCTGAACATGCTCTGCATGTCCTTCAGCACCAGCGGCGGCAGGTCTTTCCCGAGCCGCAGGTCGACCTCGTTCAGATTGGCCTCGATGGTGGCGGTGCTGCTGCGCATCTGCTTGAAGTCGGCCCAGACGCGCATGCGGCCCTTGCCGCGGCGCAGGTCGATGCCGCGGCCCAGGCTGGTGTAGCGGCGCAGTTCGGACAGGTCCAGCTCGGCCAGGTCGGCATAGGCCACACCGCTCCAGTCGCGCCAGACAGTGCGGTCGCCGAACAGCGGGTGGGTCCAGTCGCTGACGAACTGGATCGGCTGGCCCCAGCCGGCGGGCGGCGTTGCCTGCAGCTGCAGCTCGTGCTGGCGGCCGCTGTTTTTCAAGCTGGCGCTGATATCGGTCATCAGCAGCGGCGGCACCTCGCGCTGGGCATCGCTCCAGTGCAGGCTGCCGTTGCGGATGGCGATATGCGGCTGCGATAGCAGCCAGTTGAGCGCCGGGCCGGAATCGCCTGACTTGCCCTGTGCCAGCTCGATGCCGGCGACCTCGATCACGCCGTCAACGCGCTTGTGCATGTGCAGCCGCGGCTGCTCCACCTGCAGCCGCTCGAAGCTGAGCCGCAGCGTGGCCGGCAGCGAGACGGTAGCGCTCAGGCGCGCGATGTGCAGGCCTTCGGCACCCTGGCCATCGCGCAGCACCAGGTTGTCCATGGCGATGGTCGGGTTCCAGCCGCGTTCGGTCACGTGCAGCTGGCCGATCTCGACTGGCGCACCCAGCGTGCGGCTGGCCAGATTCTCCAGTGCCGGACGGAAGGAATCGATTCGCGGCAAAATGACGAGATGCAGGACCAGTGCCAGCAGCCCGATCAGGCTGAGTACCAGTACCAGCAGCACCCCCAGGCCGCGTCGCAGCCGCGACAGCCAGGGTCGGAGAGGTGGTGTGCTGGGAGGTGTGGCCGAGGTTTCCTGCATGTCTAGGAAAGATGATAGGCATGAACATGACCAACGATGGCACGCTGACGCCGACGGGACCATTATCGCCGGCTGCCGCAGCTGCGCCGGGCGACACGCAGACTGTTACGGAAGACCTGGCGGGATATTCACGCTTTGTGCAGCGTATCCGCCGCCGCTATGCCGAGGAACTGCCGCTGCTGGCACCCGGCCTGCCGGATCTGGCCAGCATGCGCCAGACCTACGCTGTGCTGCGCGAGCGTGGCCACGATGTGGGCGCTGCGCTGCGCGTGCTGCGCCAGCTGGTGCAGGAGCGTCTGGCGACGCTGGACTGCAATGCCGGTGCCCCGATGCAGGACGTGGCGCTGAGCGTGACGCGGCTGGCCGAGTTTGCGCTCGACATCGCCTGCGAAGAGGCCTTTGTCCAGGTCGATGCGCGCTATGGACCGCCGCTCAAGGCCGACGGCCAGCGCTGCAACCTGTGGATCATGGGCATGGGCAAGCTGGGCGCGCGCGAGCTCAACGTTTCCAGCGATATCGACCTGATCTATGTCTACGAGTGCGATGGCGAAA
>JAAYCV010000208.1 GCA_012729605.1 Ramlibacter sp.
AACTCAAGCTTGCGCGCGTCAGCGTCAAGGACGAGTCCGCGCGCTCGCCGCTGGGCAGCTTCAAGGCCCTGGGCGCACCCATCGCATTGGTGCGCCAGATTCTGCGTCTGCATCCCGGTTTCGAGCCGACAGCGGTGTTGAGCGGCCGCTACGCCGAGCAGTTGAAGGACTACACGGTGATCAGCGCGACCGACGGCAACCATGGCCGCGGTCTGGCTGCCGCTGCCCGTGATGCGGGCTGCCGCTGCGTGATCGTGCTGCACGCCAACGTGAGCATGGAGCGCGAACAGGCCATTGCCGCCCATGGTGCGCAGATCGTGCGCATCACGGGCAATTACGACGAGTCGGTGGAGGAGGCTGCACGCCTGGCGGCTGCCAACGGCTGGCAGGTCGTGTCCGACACCTCGTACGAAGGCTACGAAGAGATTCCGCGTGACGTGATGCAGGGCTACGGCACGATCGCGGAAGAAATCGTCGAGCAGTCGGGTGCTCGCCCGGACGAGGCTGGCCCCTTCACGCATGTCTTTCTGCAAGGCGGCGTGGGCGGCATGGCTGCCGGGGTGGCGAGCTATTTCTGGGAGTTCCACGGTGTCCAGCGCCCCCGTTTCATCGTCGTGGAGCCGGCCCAGGCGGACTGCCTGATACAGAGTGCGATCCAGGGGTGCGCGGCCAAGGCGACGGGTTCGGTGGATTCGGTGATGGCGGGCCTGGCCTGCGGAGATACCTCGCCGCTGGCCTGGAAGTTCCTGCAGCCCTGCATCGATCACTTCATGACCATCGAGGACGGTCAGGCAGTCGAGGCCATGCGGGTGCTGGCCAAGGGCAGCCTGCGCGATATCCCCATCGTGGCCGGCGAGTCCGGTACCGCAGGTCTGGCGGCGCTTCAGCAGTTGCGGGCCGATTCGGCCTCGTCTGCCGAGATCGGGCTGGACTCCGCTTCGCGGGTACTCGTCATCAATACCGAAGGGGCGACTGCGCCGAAGGTGTACGAGGAGCTCGTCGGCGAGAGCGACCGCGCGGTGCTCGAGCGCCAGGCTGCCTGGTCTGCTGCCCGGTAGGCCATATCCCCGAAATCACACGCCATCAGATTATTCGAGAAGGAGACGCACCATGCATGTCGATAACGAACTGAGCACCGAAATGGTGAAGTGGCGGCATCACCTGCATCAGCATCCGGAAACCGGCTTCAACGAGTACGACACGGCTGCTTACGTGGCCAATGCGCTCGAGCAGATGGGTCTGGAAGTGCATCGCGGTATCGGCGGTACGGGCTTGGTGGCCAGCCTCGCGGTAGGCGACGGCAAGGGTGTGATCGGCCTGCGCGCCGACATGGATGCCCTGGCGATGACCGAGACAGCAGAGGGCCGGGCCCATGTTTCTCGCAACGCCGGCTGCATGCATGGCTGCGGGCATGATGGGCACATGGCGATGGTGCTGGGGGCGGCGAGCATCCTGACCCGCAGCCGCGACTTCAATGGCACGGTGCGCTTCATCTTCCAGCCTGCCGAAGAGCATGGCCGCGGCGCCAACGCGATGATCAAGGACGGCCTGTTCGAGCACTTCCCGGTGGACGAAATCTATGGGGCCCACAACATCCCCGGCATGCCGGTGGGCCACATCGCCACCCGTGTGGGCGGCATCATGGCCAGCGAGGACAATTTCGTCATTCGCATCCGTGGCGTCGGCGGTCACGCCGCGCGGCCGCAGATGGCCATCGATCCCCTGGTGGTGGCGGCGGAAATCATCCTGGCGCTGCAGACCATCGTTGGCCGCTCGGTCGATCCGGCGGATTCCGCAGTGGTTTCCTGCACCGAGATCCACAGCGATGGCATCCGCAATGCGATCCCGACCAATGTCGAGATCAAGGGCGATACGCGCAGCTACTCGCCCAAGGTACAGACACTGCTGGAGCGGCGCATGCGCGAGCTTTGCACGGGCATTGCCAGCGCCCATGGCGCGAGCTGCGAAGTGGAATACACGCACGAGTTCGTGCCGACGGTGAATTGGCCGGAGTGCACGCCGGTGGCGGTTCGCGCTGCGCAGGCCGTGGTCGGCGCAGACAACGTCGACGGCAACATTGCACCGATGATGATTTCCGAGGACTTCGGCGCCTTCCTCAAGGTCGTGCCTGGCGCTTCGCGTTCATCGGCAACGGCACGGGTGACGCCACCGGCGGCGTACCCCTGCACAACTCGAAGTACGACTTCAACGACGAGATCCTGCCCATCGGTGCCCGCTACTTCGCCGAGATCATCCGCACCCGCCTCCCGGCGTAAGACAACTCCCCTTCCTGCGTTTTTTTCCAGCCCGCGCTCCACTCCGGAGCGCCGGGAGGAGCCTCCTTTTGCCTGTCATGGAGATCGACAGCACATGAAAGACGACATCAAGACCACTACGGCGCCTGCCGCCATCGGACCGTATTCCCAGGGCGTTGCATACGGAAACCTGGTTTTCACTTCCGGCCAGTTGCCCATCGATCCTCGCACCGCCCGGATCGAAAGCGAGGATATCAGGGAGCAGGCCCGGCAATCGCTCGAAAATGTGAAGGCGGTATTGGAGAGCGGCGGCGCATCGCTGAGGACAGTGATCAAGACCACCTGCTTCCTCGCCGACCTGAAAGACTTCGCGGCATTCAACGAGGTCTATGCCAGCTACTTCGGCACCAGCGGTGCGCCTGCCCGCTCGTGCGTGGAGACTTCGCGGCTTCCCGCGGATGCGCGCATCGAAATAGAGGCCATTGCCTATCGGCAAGCCTCCTGACGCCGGGGAGGCGGGTGCTGAAGAACTACATGTAAAAAACACGCGCCCCATGAATTTGCCGTCAGCGAATTTCGGGCGCATTCGGAGAAAACGCCGGTGCATCGGCGTATGCATCGGCAGGAGACAAGCATGCAAATCGATTCCGCGGCGGTAGGCCGCCAAATCCCTCTATCCTCCCAGAAATGGCATTCCCAGGACACGGTCTGGATGCTGGGGATGTTCGGCACTGCCATTGGCGCAGGCGTCCTGTTCCTACCCATCAATGCCGGCCTCGGCGGCATCGTGCCGCTGATGATCATCACCGCGCTGGCCCTTCCCATCGCCTACTATTCTCACCGGGCGCTGGCGCATTTTGCCCAGGCTTCGACCGCGGCAGATAAAGGCCTCATCGCTGCGGTCGAGGAGCATTTCGGCATCACGGCGAAACGGGTGATTGCGTCCATCTACTTCGCGACCATCTTCAGCATCCTGCTGATGTATTCGATTGCGGTGACGAATACGACGCTGAGCTTCATGGAGCATCAGATGGGGATCGAAGCTCCGTCCCGCGCGCTGGTATCCATCGTGCTGATCCTGGTATTGCTGGGAATCGTCAGCCTCGGGCAGGAGAAGACGATGCGGGTGATGAGTGCGCTTGTTTACCCCTTCATCGGCTCGCTGGTGGTGATTGCGCTTTATCTGATCCCCAAGTGGAATCTTTCGGTTTTCACCTCCTTTTCCGCGGAGAGCTTCGCCCTCGACACTTCCGCCCTGATGACGCTGTGGCTGACGTTTCCAGTGCTGGTCATGTCGTTCAACCATTTCCCGATCATTTCGCCGTTTGTCGTGGTGCAGAAGCAGACCTACGGCAGCGAGTGCGATCGGAAATGCGCCAGCATTCAGCTCCGCAGTTGCCTGCTGATGGTGGGAGTGGTGCTGTTCTTCGTCTATAGCTGCATCCTGAGCCTGTCGCCGGCAGATCTGCAGGCAGCCAAGGACCAGAATATCTCGGTGCTGTCCTACCTCGCCAATCGCTACAACACGCCGACAATTGCTTATCTGGCTTCGTTCATCGCCTTCGTGGGGATCAACAAATCCTTCCTGGGCCACTATGTCGGCGCCTACGAGGTCATGGAGGATGCGCTTGCAAAAGTCTCGGGCAGCCATGGCTGGGGATTGTCCAAACGTACGCGAAATGCCTTGATCCTGGCCTTCACGATTTCATGCTGCTGGATAGCCGCCTGGTTGAACATCAACGTGCTCAGCATCATCGAGAGCTTTGCCGGACCGGCCGGGGCGATCATCCTGCTGCTGCTGCCGATGTATGCAATCCATAAAGTGCCTGCTTTGGCGCCATATCGTGGGCGCATCAGCAATGTATTCGTCACCACGGTTGGCATGATCACCGTCTCCGCCATTTTCTACAGCATCTTGCGGTAAGCGCTGCCGCTTTTGCAGTGTGCCGTGGCGACGTCCAACGCTGGGCGTCGCCTGGAAAAAATTACCGGCTGAACAAAGCATGGGAGTCACCATGGAAACTTCGAATATTTTCTTGAACGCCGAGCAACTGCTCGCGCACATTCAGGCCCTCGCTGCCATCGGTGCGGACCCGGTGAACGGGGGACGTACCCGGCTTGCGCTGACCGATGACGAAAAAGCGGGCCGCGATTTGGTCGTGCAATGGATGCGGGAGCTTCAGCTCGAGGTGCGTATCGACCGCATCGGCAACATCCTTGGCATCTTGCATGGTGCCGACCAAGGAGCGGGCCTGCAGCCCTTGATGATCGGTTCGCACATCGACACGGTGTGCAATGCAGGGGCGCTGGACGGCTGCTACGGCGTTCTTGCCGGCCTGGCGGTCGTTCGTGCCTACCGGGTTGCAGGCGTGACGCCTGCGCGTGCGATCGTCGTGGCTGCTTTCACCAACGAGGAAGGGGTGCGGTACCAGCCCGACATGATGGGCTCGCTGACCTATGCGGGGGGAGCTTCGCTGCCAGCCATGCTCGATACCATCGGCTCCGACGGCACGCGTCTGGGTGACGAACTCGCGCGCATCGGTTACGCGGGTGACATGGAGCCGGGGGCGATCATGCCGCGGGAGTACCTGGAGCTGCACATCGAGCAGGGGCCCATCCTGGAAGCCGAGGGGCTCGAGATCGGCGTGGTCGAAAACCTGCAAGGCATTTCCTGGCAGAAGATCACCGTGCATGGCACCGCCAACCATGCCGGCACCACGCCGACGCGGCTACGCCATGATGCAGGGTATGTCGCATCGGCCATCGTGGCATTCCTGCGCGAGCAGGTTGTGGCCGCCGCTCCGGACACGACGTTGGCCACGACCGGCTCGCTGCGCCTGGAGCCTGATCTGATCAACGTCATCCCGCGCAAGGCGAGCTTCACCGTGGATCTGCGTGATCCGGACGAGGCCCGCCTGCAGGCTGCCGAAAAGCAGCTGGCCGATTTCCTGCTGGAGATCGCTGAGCGCGAGGGGGTCGGGATCGAGACCGAGCGTTTGGCACGATTTGAGCCAGTGGTCTTCGATGCCGGTCTGGCCGATGAAATTGAAGCTTCGGCAAAGAGCTTCGGCTTCACGTACCGGCGCATGACCTCGGGCGCTGGCCACGATGCGCAGATGATTGCGCGCATTGCGCCGTCAGCCATGATCTTCGTTCCCAGTCGGGGTGGTATCAGCCACAATCCGCGCGAACACACCGACGATGCGCAACTCGTCAAAGGCGCGCAGGTACTGTTCGATGTGGTGCAGCGGCGTCTGAGCACTGGCTGACCAGTCGACCGCGGAGTCTCATCAGCTTGCATGATCGCCGGCATCAGCCCCACCAATGCGCCGACCGCCGGCGTGGTCGGAGCGCTGGTGCTGGGTGAAGCGCTCAACGGCACCCAGGTGCTTGCGCTGGGCGTGGCCGTGCTGGGTGTGCTGCTCGCCACGCTGCCGACGCGTTGGCTGCGGGCGCACTGATTGTTTTATTTAAAACAATATTTGTGCTATTCGAAACGTCATCCTATACTCAAGTCGCTGACCAATCACGCACAAGGAGTCAGGCATGGGTGCCGTAGCCAAGCGCGAAGTGAGCGCGTCACAAGACCGTGGTGCCCTGGCCAAGATGGTCATGGCCTTGTTCGACCACTGGAAGCTGAGCACCGAGGATCAGGCTGCACTGCTGGGTATCGCCGCCAGCAATCGTGCTGCCCTGTCGAACTATCGCAGCGGCAAACCGATCGGCACCAGCCGTGACCAGTATGAGCGCGTGGGCCACTTGCTGGGTATCCACAAGAACCTGCGCCTGCTGTTCCCGCAGAACCGGGACTTGGCCTACCGCTGGATGGGCACCCGCAACAAGGCCTTCGACAACCTGACGCCCGTCGAGGTGATCAAGGAGTGGGGTTTTGCGGGCCTGCTGATGGTGCGCGGCTACCTGGACCGGGCCCGTGGTGTTTGATCGACTCACGCTGGCCGACGTTCATCAGGATGTCGCCCGAAACATCGTGTCCCTGCGCCAGTCGCAGGATCTGTTCGATGACCTGACGGATGATCCCGCCGAGTGGCTGCTGGCGCAGAAGGTGGAAGACGAGGTTAAGCCGCCGCCATACCGATCCGGCACGCCGGTCATCGATCGCCCGTTCGAGGACGCCGAATGGTTCAACGCCATCATTTGGCCGTTCAAGCATTGGCAGTCCAGCCGGTTTTCCGATGGCAGCCACGGCGTCTGGTACGGATCGGAGTCGGTCGAGACCACGGTCCACGAGTCCTCTTACCACTGGTACCGGGGCTTGCTCGGCGATGCAGGGTTTGAGCGGATGGCGGTCATTGCCGAGCGCAAGGTGTATTCGGTGGCATGCGGCGCAGCCTTGCTGGATTTCCGCAAGGCAGCCGACGAACACCCGGATCTCCTGCATCCGTCGGATTATGGGTTCTGCCAGTCGGTGGGAGCCAGGATCCACCGGGAGGGTCACCCCGGCCTTCTCACCCGATCGGTTCGCCGGCCTGCCGGAGAGAACGTGGCCATCTTCAATCCAGGCGTGCTTTCCAATCCCAGGCACAACTGCCTGTTGACCTATCGGCTGGAAGGCGAGCGGATCGTGGTCGAGAGGCAGCCTGGCGTAACGTGGATCACTTTGAACATGGGCTGTGCCAATGCCAGGCGATGAGAAGCCCGGCGGCAAAGCGGTTTGATCCAGGCCGGAGCAGGCGTGTCCTTCGGCACACCTGTCCGCAGCGTGAACCGGGCGCATCCGCCGCATCGATCAATCCGCTACCCAGACCTGCAGCCGGCCTGGCCGCCAGGCCGGCAACAGCGCCACTGCGGCCACCGTCCCGGAGGATGTATACGGCTTCGCGGATTTGGGGGTTGTCATGGCTGAGGCCGGAATGGGGAGCAATTCGGGTCGGGAGGCGAAAGATTCGTGGGGTGGTCACGGATTCAGACAGATGGAAATCGCCATCACCAGCAGCGTCAACGCCATGACCTCATAAGGCACGCCGCCATGCATGCCATACAGCAGACTGCCCAGCAGCGGCCCGACGATCATGCCCCAGCCATGCGCAGTCGCCACCGCAACAGCAATGGGTGCATGTTCAGTGCATGCTCGCCTGGCTGCTGTGCCTGCGTCATTCAAGCCGCCAGCAGGGCCTGCGCCTGCCGGCGCGCATCTTCCCGGTCATCCGCCAGTAGCAGCGGAAAGCCGTAGAGCTTCTGCACCGTGCGAAAGCGCCCGGCAAGCAGATCATGCAGCTCTTGCGTCGGCGCGACGTAGACATAGCCTTTGCAAAAGGCGCGCAGATCGCCCTTGCGTTGCTTGATCCAGATGGTGGCGCGTTTTTCGTCCTCGTGTGGTTCGTCGTCATGGTCGTGGCTGGCCATGCTCCAGATCACCGCGAACGGCTGGCGCTGCGCCAGCAGCGCGTCGAGCGCGCCCAGCACGCGGCCCACGCGGTCGGGCTCGTCCAGCTCGGGGAAGCGGATATGCGCCACGGGCCATTCGCTGACATCGGCCAGCGCGGCATCGGGGCGGAGAGTGGAAAAGTCGGGAACATTCATCAAAAGATCCTCATGTCTCATCTCATGTATTGCGCAGGCCGCGCAGCAGCCACGCCGACGAAAGCAGCAGCGCCGCAGCGCCCAGCCCGTAAAAAGCCTGCCAGCCCACCACGGCAACCAGCTTGCCCGTACCCACCGTCGCCACCATGCCCGCCAGCCTCGTGCCGCAGAACATGACCGCGTAGCTGGTTGCGGCCTGGTCGCCCTCGGCCCAGCACAGCATCAGCGTGGCATAGACCACCATCAGCGCGCCGACAATGCCGGCCATGCCGACGGTGCAGGCAATCGCCAGTGCGGGAATCCCGTAATGCCAGGCTGCCAGCAGCAGACCGACGCAAAGCAGCGCGGCAGCCGCCAGCAACGTCAATGCGCTGCGATGGCCGACCGTGCGCACCATCGGTGCAACGACCAGCGATGCCACCAGCAAGGCCAGTGGTTGCAGGGTGCCGACCAGCCACGCGATGCGCTCCAGCGGCACGCCCAGGTCCACCAGCATCACGCGGTTGTGGGCGCTCAATGGAAAGATCACGCTGCCAGCCACGGCCAGCATCGCCACGCGCCAGCGCAGCTGCGGCTGGCACAGGATGCCGAACATGCGGCCAACGCCAGCGGCCTTTCTTTGATGGGCCGCGCTATCCGCGTGCGTCAAGCAGAGCACTGGCGCAAGTGACAGCGACAGAAAGGCGGCTACCGACAGAAACGTCGCCAGCCAGCCCAGGCTGCCCAGCAGACCGACGAACACGCCGCCGCCGAGCATCGAGCCAAGCGCCAGCGCAGCGAGTTTCAGTGCTGCAGCAACCGGCTTCAGCGATTCGCCCGTCATCTCCACCGCCAGCGCATCCAGCGCCAGGTCCATCGTCGCCATCGCCACCGCAACGCCCAGCCCCAGGCCGAACAGCAGCGTCAGCGGTGCGTCCTCCAGCAAGGCAACGGCCACCACGCCCGCCACGGCCACGGCCTGCGCCGCGACGATCCAGCCGATGCGGGGCGACAGCCAGGGCAGCCGAATGCGATCGACCAGCGGCGCCCACGCGAAGGACAGCCCCAGCGGCAGGAACAGAACGTAGGTCAACGCGAGCTGGTCCAGCGGCATGCCGCGGGCGCGCAGCACGGGTGGCAGCCCGCCCTGCAGCAAGCCCATCATCACGCCGAAGCCGGCATACAGCGCGCCCATCGCAAGCATCATCAGCAGTGCGCGCCGGCGATCACCCACCGCTTCACCAGCCATATTTCAGCGTCGCGAGGAAGGTGCGACCCTGGCCATAGTTGCAGAAGTTCGCTGCATTGCAGGTGAAGTAGGCCTTGTCGAAGATGTTGTTCAGATTCAGTGCCAGCATTGCGCTGCGCAGACTCGGGCTGATGCGGCCCAACTCGTAGTGCAGCATCGCGTCGGCCACGCCGTAGCCGGGAATCTTCTGCGTGTTGGCCGCATCCGCATACGCGGAGCCGGAGACGCGCACGCCGCCGCCCACGGTCAGCCCCGCCAGCGCGCCGCCCAATCGATAGTCCGCCCACAGCGATGCGGTGCCGTGTGCCACCGACACCGTGCGCTTGCCCAGATCCGTGCCGTTGCTGCGCGTGACTTTGGGG
>JAAYCV010000209.1 GCA_012729605.1 Ramlibacter sp.
CCATGTCCGATACCGACAACAAGACCGATTACAGCAAGACCCTGAACCTGCCCGATACCCCGTTCCCGATGCGCGGCAACCTGCCCAAGCGCGAACCCGACTGGGTGAAGCAGTGGGAAGACAGCGGCCTGCACGCCAAGCTGCGTGCTGCCCGCGCCGGCCGTGACAAGTTCGTGCTGCATGACGGCCCGCCCTATGCCAACGGCCAGATCCACATCGGCCACGCTGTCAACAAGATCCTGAAGGACATGATCGTCAAGGCGCGCCAGCTCAAGGGCCTGGACGCGATCTACGTGCCGGGCTGGGACTGCCACGGCCTGCCGATCGAGAACCAGGTCGAGAAGCTGTTTGGCCGCAATCTGCCGCGCGACGAGGTGCAGGCCAAAAGCCGCGCCTACGCCACCGAGCAGATCGCCAGCCAGATGGCCGACTTCAAGCGTCTGGGCGTGCTCGGTGCCTGGGACAATCCGTACAAGACGATGGACTTCGCCAACGAGGCGAACGAGATCCGTGCGCTGCGCAAGATCATGGAGCGCGGCTTTGTCTACCGCGGTCTGAAGCCGGTCTACTGGTGCTTTGACTGCGGTTCTTCGCTGGCCGAGTTCGAGATCGAATACGCCGACAAGAAGAGCCAGGCGCTGGACGTGGCCTTCCGCTGCGCCGAACCGGAAAAGCTCGCTGCCGCCTTCGGCCTGGCGACGCTGAACGAGCCGGCCTATGTGCTGATCTGGACCACCACCGCCTGGACGATTCCCGCCAACCAGGCGCTGAACGTCAACCCGGAGCTGGACTACGCGCTGGTGCATACCGAGCGCGGCTACCTGCTGCTGGCCAGCTCGCTGGTGAGCCAGTGCCTGGAACGCTACGGCCTGCAGGGCGAGCTGGTCGGCACGGCGAAGGGTCGCGCACTGGAATCGCTGCGCTTCGAGCACCCGCTGCACGATGTGGACGCCGGCTACCGCCGCACCGCCCCGATCTACCTGGCCGACTACGCCACCGATGCCGACGGTACCGGTATCGTGCACGCTGCGCCGGCCTATGGCCTGGATGACTTCCAGAGCTGCATCAGCCATGGCATGCGCTACGACGAGATCCTGAACCCGGTCACCGGCAACGGCACCTACGAGGCCGATTTCCCGCTGTTCGGCGGCCAGCACATCTGGAAGGCGGTGCCGGTGATCATCGACACGCTGCGCCAGGCCGGCCGCCTGTTTGCCGAGCACACCATCAGCCACAGCTACCCGCATTGCTGGCGCCACAAGACGCCGGTGATCTACCGCGCTGCCGCCCAGTGGTTTGTGCGCATGGACGAAGGCGAAGGCGTGTTCACGACCGACAAGGCCGCCCGCAGCCTGCGCGAGACTGCACTGGACGCGATCGAGCAGACCAGCTTCTACCCAGAAAACGGCCAGGCGCGCCTGCGCGACATGATTGCCAACCGCCCGGACTGGTGCATCAGCCGCCAGCGCAACTGGGGCGTGCCGCTGCCCTTCTTCATCCACAAGGACAGCGGCGAGCTGCACCCGCGCACCATGGAGATCATGGAGCAGGCAGCGCAGATGGTCGAGCAAGGCGGCATCGAGGCCTGGAGCAAGGTCACGGCCGAAGAGATCCTGGGCGCCGATGATGCCCAGCATTACAGCAAGGTCAACGACACGCTGGACGTCTGGTTCGATTCCGGCACCACGCACCTGCACGTGCTGCGCGGCAGCCATGCCGGCCTGCTGCAATTCCCGGCCGACCTGTACCTGGAAGGCCATGACCAGCACCGCGGCTGGTTCCACAGCTCGCTGCTGACCGCCTGCGCCACCGATAGCCGCGCGCCCTACAAAGGCCTGCTGACGCACGGCTTTACTGTCGACGGCCAGGGCCGCAAGATGAGCAAGTCGGTCGGCAACGTGGTGGCACCGCAGAGCGTGAGCGACAAGCTCGGCGCGGAAATCATCCGCCTGTGGGTGGCCAGCACCGACTATTCCGGCGACCTGGCGATCGACGACAAGATCCTGGCGCGCGTGGTCGACGCCTACCGTCGCATCCGCAACACGCTGCGCTTCCTGATGGCCAACATCAGCGATTTCGATGCCGCCACGCAGTCCGTGCCGCACGAGCAGCTGTTCGAGGTCGATCGCCATGCGCTGAGCCACGCTGCTGCCCTGCAGGCCGACATCCTGGCGCACTACGAAGTCTACGAATTCCACCCGGTCGTGGCCAAGCTGCAGCATTTCTGCAGCGAGTTCCTGGGCGGCTTCTACCTGGACGTGCTCAAGGACCGCCTGTACACCACGCAGGTGGACAGCCGTGCCCGCCGCAGCGCCCAGACCGCGCTGCACCAGATCACGCACGCCATGCTGCGCTGGATGGCACCGTTCCTCAGCTTTACCGCCGAGGAGGCCTGGGCCATCATCGGCAGCAGCGACTCCATCTTTATCGAGGAATACTGCCAGCTGCCCGCACCCGATGCTGCCCTGGACGCCAAGTGGGAACGCCTGCTGGAGATCCGCGCCGCCGCACTGAAAGAGATCGAGGCCGTGCGTGAGCAAGGCCAGGTCGGTGCCTCGCTGCAGGCCGAGCTGACCGTGACCGCCGCGGCCGATGACCTGGCGCTGCTGCACAGCTTGGGCGAAGACCTGAAGTTCATCTTCATCACCTCGAAGGTGACGCTGCAGGCCGGCGAAGCGCTGGCGATCACGGTCACGCCATCCGGCGCGCAGAAATGCGAGCGCTGCTGGCATTACCGCGATGACGTCGGCAGCGATGTCGAACACCCGACGATTTGCGGCCGCTGCAGCAGCAACCTGTACGGCGCCGGCGAACAGCGGGAGTTTGCATAAATGGCGGCCACGCGATCGCGCAACAGCAAGCGCCGCCCGATCCGGGGCTCCCGCGACAGCCTGGTCATGTGGCTGGGCATTGCGGCGCTCTGGTTCCTGTTTGACCAGTTCACCAAGTTCCTGATCCTGGGCCACTACCAGCTCGGCGACAGCACCTATGTCACCAGCTTCTTCAACGTGGTGCGGGTGCACAACTACGGCGCCGCCTTCTCCTTCCTGGCCGGTGCCGGTGGTTGGCAACGCTGGTTCTTCATGGGCATCGGCATCCTGGCGGCCAGCTTCATGGTCTATATGCTGGTGCGCCATCCGGGCCAGCGCCTGTTCAGCTTTGCCATGGCCAGCCTGCTGGGCGGTGCCATTGGCAACGTGCTGGACCGCGTGCTGCACGGCTATGTGGTGGACTTTCTGGACTTCCACTGGCGCTTTCTGGAGCCGCTGTTCTACCGCGGCCACTTCCCCGCTTTCAATATCGCCGATACGGCCATCACGATTGGCGCCATCTGCCTGATCCTGGATGAAATCCTGCGCGTGCGCCGTGGGGCGCGCTGACGCCGAACCTGCAAGGAGTTTCCCGTGAACAAGAAGCCTCTCGATATCGTCATCATGGCTGCCGGCAAGGGCACCCGCATGAAAAGCGCCACGCCCAAGGTGCTGCAACAACTGGCACACCAGGGTCTGGTGCAGCACGTGCTCGATACCGCCGCGCAGCTGCAGGCACGCAAGGTGGTGGTAATCACCGGCCATGGCGCCGAACAGGTCGAAGCCGCCCTGCTGCAGGCCGATGACGCTGCACCGCGCCGCGAGTTCGTACGCCAGATGCCGCAACTGGGCACCGGCCATGCCGTGCAACAGGCGCTGCCGGTGCTGGACGATGACGGCGTGATGGTGGTGCTGTCCGGCGACGTACCGCTGACCGAGGCCGACACCATCCAGCAGCTGCTGGAAGTGTGCAGCGACGAATGCCTGGCACTGCTGACGCTGACCATGGACAACCCGTTTGGCTATGGCCGCGTGCTGCGCAACCCCGATGGCGAGG
>JAAYCV010000210.1 GCA_012729605.1 Ramlibacter sp.
CCCGGGAAGTCGTACTTGCTCAGCAGCTCGCGCACTTCCATTTCGACCAGTTCCAGCAGCTCTTCGTCGTCCACCATGTCGCACTTGTTCAGGAACACGATGATGTAGGGCACGCCAACCTGACGGGACAGCAGGATGTGCTCGCGCGTCTGGGGCATCGGGCCGTCAGCAGCGGAACAGACCAGGATAGCGCCGTCCATCTGGGCAGCACCGGTAATCATGTTCTTCACATAGTCCGCGTGGCCGGGGCAGTCCACGTGTGCGTAGTGGCGGTTGGCCGTTTCGTACTCGACGTGGGAAGTGTTGATAGTGATGCCGCGGGCCTTTTCTTCGGGCGCGTTATCGATCTGACTGTAGTCGCGGGCGTCGCCGCCGAACTTCCTGGCCAGCACGGTAGCGATTGCTGCCGTCAGGGTGGTCTTGCCGTGGTCCACGTGACCGATGGTGCCTACGTTGACGTGCGGCTTGCTCCGTTCAAACTTTTCTTTTGCCATGATTGGCTTCCTTTCAAATAAATGAGCTATGCCCGTGACCTGGTTTTACGTCTGCATGCTGTCACGTTGTCCCCGGCCACGGGCAGCCGGAGGTGCAGCATCACAGACAAACGGAAGCCCGGCTGCAGGCAGCCGGGCGTTGGTACTTACTTGGAGCGCGCAGCGATGATGGCGTCAGCCACGTTCTTCGGCGCTTCAGCGTAGTGCTTGAATTCCATCGTGTAGCTGGCGCGACCCTGCGTCATGGAACGCAGTGCGGTGGCGTAGCCGAACATCTCGGACAGCGGAACCTCGGCCTTGATCGCCTTGCCGCCGCCCACCATGTCGTCCATGCCCTGGACCATACCGCGCTTGGAGGACAGGTCACCCATCACGGTACCGGCGTAGTCTTCGGGAGTCTCGACTTCCACGGCCATCATGGGCTCCAGGATCACCGGGTTGGCCTTCTTGCACGCTTCCTTGAAGCCGAAGATGGCAGCCATCTTGAACGCCTGCTCGGACGAGTCCACATCGTGGTAGGAACCGAAGGTCAGGGCGACCTTCACGTCGACCACCGGGTAGCCAGCCAGTACGCCGGCGTTCAGGGCTTCTTCGACACCCTTCTGCACGGCCGGGATGTATTCACGCGGAACCACACCGCCCTTGATCTCGTCCAGGAACTCGAAGCCCTTGCCGGTTTCGTTCGGCTCGACGCGGAACACCACGTGACCGTACTGGCCCTTACCACCGGACTGGCGCACGAACTTGCCGTCAACGTCAGCCACCTGCTTGCGGATGGTCTCGCGGTAAGCCACTTGCGGCTTGCCCACGTTGGCTTCCACGTTGAACTCGCGCTTCATGCGGTCCACGATGATCTCGAGGTGCAGCTCGCCCATGCCGGCGATGATGGTCTGGCCGGACTCCTCGTCAGAGCTGACGCGGAAGGACGGGTCTTCTGCAGCCAGGCGGGACAGGGCGATACCCATCTTTTCCTGGTCGGCCTTGGTCTTGGGCTCGACAGCCTGGGCAATCACGGGCTCGGGGAACACCATGCGCTCCAGCACCACCGGGGCGGACATGTCACACAGGGTTTCACCGGTGGTGACATCCTTCAGGCCCACGCAGGCGG
>JAAYCV010000211.1 GCA_012729605.1 Ramlibacter sp.
ACTGCTCCCGTTCTGCCCCATGGCATCCAGGCGCCGCCGGCACATGCCAGCATGCCGCGCTTTCACCTGCTGCTGATCGGTGACGAGCTGCTGTCCGGCCGCCGCCAGGACAAGCATGTGCCGCACACCATCCAGACCCTGGCCGAGCGTGGCCTGACGCTGAGCTCGGTGCGCATCGTCGGGGACGGTCGCGCCGATATCGTTGCGGCCCTGCGTGATGTCCTGGCCTGCGGCGATGTGGTGTTTTCCTGCGGCGGCATCGGTGCCACGCCGGATGACCAGACGCGCCAGGCTGCCGCCGAAGCCCTCGGCGTGGAGCTGGCGCTGCACCCCGAGGGCGCGGTGCTGATTGAGCAGCGCTTCCGGCAACTGGCCGAGCAGCGTGGCGTGCCGTACAACCCGACCGATGCCGAACACCAGCAACGCCTGCAGATGGCGATGTTCCCGACCGGCTGCCAGATCGTGCCCAACCCCTACAACCAGATCGCCGGCTTCTCGATTGGCCACGTGCATTTCTATCCCGGCTTCCCGGCCATGGCCTGGCCCATGATGGCCTGGACGCTGGACCAGTACTACGCACGCTGGTTTGACCAGCGTGAGTGGGCCGAGCGTTCGCTACTGGCCTGCAAGGCCTCCGAGGCCAGGATCACGCCGCTGCTGGAAGCCATCGAGGCGCGCTACCCGCTGGTCAAGGTGTTCAGCCTGCCGACACTGCAGCATCCGGTGCATGGCCCGCACATCGACCTGGGCGTCAAGGGCGCGCCAGACCAGGTGCCAGCTGCTTTTGCCGAGATGGAGCAGGGCCTGCGTGAACTGGGCATTCAGCTGGTGTATCCGCAGGCTGCGGATCCGGCCTGATTCGGCAACGATCAATGCACCAAAAAAGTGCGTCATTGTCCTCATTTTGGTGCGTCATGCAATTTTTTCATGAGCGGACAGATACGCGTTGGTCGGCAACAGGCACAATACCGGGATAGTTCCGTCTGCAGCCGTGGGTTTCGCCCTTTCTGGCGTGAAAAACACCCTGATCTGAAAGTTGGCACGCTTGTTGCATGCAATTCCGGATATCCAGAAGACCTCCGGAATGTCCCGGCGGAGCAGCGGATCTGAACAGTCACTTTGTTAGGAGAAAGTACGATGGCCAAAAGCGTCCAGGACGTGATGAACATGGTGAGCGAGAATGAAGTCAAGTTCGTTGACTTCCGTTTCACCGATACCCGTGGCAAGGAACAGCACGTCACCGTGCCGGTCTCCCACTTCGATGAAGACCGCTTCACCGACGGTCAGGCCTTTGACGGCTCCTCGGTAGCCGGCTGGAAGGGTATTGAGGCATCCGACATGCTGCTGATGCCTGATCCGAACACGGCCAACATCGATCCCTTCTTCGAGGAAACCACCCTGGTGCTGACCTGCGACGTGCTGGAGCCGGGAGATGGCAAGGCCTACGAGCGCGACCCGCGCTCCATCGCCAAGCGCGCCGAAGCCTACCTGAAGGCTTCCGGCCTAGGCGACACGGCTTACTTCGGTCCGGAGCCCGAGTTCTTCATCTTCGACAACATCCGCTGGAAGACGGAAATGTCCGGCTGCTTCGTCGAGATCGACGAGTACGAGGCACCCTGGAACTCCGGCCGCCAGTTCGAAGGCGGCAACAAGGGTCACCGTCCCACCGTCAAGGGCGGCTACTTCCCGGTGCCCCCGATCGACAGCACGCAAGACCTGCGCGCCGAAATGGTGCTGATCATGGAAGCCATGGGCATCCCGGTCGAGGTGTTCCACCACGAAGTGGCCGGTGCCGGCCAGTGCGAGATCGGTACCCGTTTCAGCACCTTGGTCGAGCGTGCCGACTGGACCCAGCTGCAGAAGTACATCATCTGGAACGTGGCCAATGCCTACGGCAAGACGGCTACCTTCATGCCCAAGCCTTACGCCGGTGACAACGGTTCCGGCATGCACGTGCACCAGTCCATCTGGAAGGACGGCAAGAACCTGTTTGCTGGCAACGGCTACGCTGGCCTGAGCGATTTCGCCCTGTACTACATCGGCGGCATCATCAAGCACGCCCGTGCCCTGAACGCCATCACCAACCCGTCCACCAACAGCTACAAGCGTCTGGTGCCGCACTTCGAGGCTCCGGTCAAGCTGGCTTACTCCAGCCGCAACCGCTCTGCCTCCATCCGCATCCCGCACGTGGCCAGCGACAAGGCGCGTCGTGTCGAGGCCCGTTTCCCGGATCCGATGATGAACCCCTACCTGGGCTTTGCCGCGCTGCTGATGGCGGGCCTGGACGGTGTCGAGAACAAGATCCACCCGGGCGAAGCCGCCACCAAGGACCTGTACCACCTGCCGCCGGAAGAGGACAAGCTGATCCCGACCGTCTGCCACAGCCTGGACCAGGCGCTGGACGCACTGGATGCCGACCGCGCCTTCCTGACCAAGGGCGGCGTGTTCAGCGATTCCATGCTCGATGCCTACATCGAACTCAAGATGGGTGAAGTTACGCGCATGCGCATGGCACCGCATCCGCTCGAGTTCGAGATGTACTACTCGCTGTAAGCGCAGTGGCAGGGCGGCAGCGGCCGCTCTTGCCAGCAGCACACCAGCCTCGTCACTCCGGTGGCGAGGCTGTCTTGTCTGTGGCATGTCATGCGCATGTCATCGGCATGTCAAATGCCTTGCCGACAATCGATGCGTTTCTGCGGCTAGAATGGCTGCAGAAATTAATACTTAGTTATTCATATGTTTCGCATCGATTTTCGTCTGCCGGTCGGCCTGCTGGTGCTGCTGTCGCTCATGAGCCAGGGCGCGGCAGCCAGCCCGATCTACCGTTGCGGCAACGAATACACCAACCAGGCCAGCCGCATCAAGCAGGGCGGTTGCGTGC
>JAAYCV010000212.1 GCA_012729605.1 Ramlibacter sp.
CTTCAGCTTGGTGATCAGGTCGCGGTATTCGGGGAACATCAGAGATCCTCTTGAGGTTGGTTGGAATGCTGAAAGCAGGAGTCCGGCAGGTCCTGCCGCATGCCTTCAGTATACCAAGGAGCGCTTCGGGCCAGAAGCGCTGCGCACACTCAGGGCTGCTTGCCTTGACGCACTTGGCGCTCATGTTCAGCCGCGTCATGGGCAATCTTCTTGCGGAAATACATGACAAAGAATACGGACATGCCAACGATGAACAGGATGGTAAACAGCGACAGCAGCCCAATATCGGTGCGGAACAGTTCGGTCATCAGGACATCCATGGGTTTTCTCCAGATAATAGTCAGATTGCATTGGAGCAGACTTGCCGGCAAGTGGATTTGACTGGAGTCAAATCACTCACGAATAGCTGAAAGTTTCCACGCTCTGGCACAATATACAATAACATATACCATCTGGATGTGACCATGACCACCACGGACGATACCCAGGACTCCACGCCGTCCTACGCAGGCGACATTACACCCCAGCAGGCCCATGATTGGCAGCAGCAGGGGCAGGGCCTGATCATTGATGTGCGTACCAGCGCAGAACAGGACTGGGTCGGCTTCGTGCCGTCGGCGGAGGCCTTGCCCTGGAAGGAGTATCCGGCGATGGAAGTCAATCCCGGATTCGACCAGCGCGTGCAGCAGCTGGCGGCCAGTCATCCCGGCAAGTCACTGCTGTTCCTGTGCCGCAGCGGGGCGCGTTCGATTGATGCCGCCACGCGCGCCACGGCGCTGGGGCTGGGGCCGTGCTACAACATTCTGGAAGGCTTTGAGGGCTCCCTGGACGCGGAGGGCCACCGTGGCACGCTCGGAGGCTGGCGCTATCGTGGCCTGCCCTGGCAGCAGAAGTAAGCCAAGGCCTATCAGCGTCATAGCGGGTGTCGATTGTCATATCAATTGATAATTATTATCATTTGATATACGGCCTCCAGCCTGGAGGTCCTACAGGAGATCATCATGGCCCGCATCCGCAAGCTCGTCCTTACCCATCGCCAGACCCTGCTCAAGACACTGAGCTACTCCGGCATGCACATGCTGGTGGCGGCCACGGTGGCGTATCTGGTCACGGGCGACATCAAGGCGGCGATTGCCTTGTCCTTGCTGGAACCGGCGGTACAGACCGTGGCCTATGTGTTCCACGAACGTGCCTGGGAGCGCGTGTTGCGCCGCCGCCAGTCGCAGGCAGGCCAGGCCGCCGCGAACGCACCGGAGCAGCTGGCCGGATCGGCGGCCTAGGTGCGCTGCACCTGGTAGACCGCGGTGCTGGCCAGCAGGTTGGGGCACCAGCGCACCACTTCACCTTCGTGCAGGCCGAATTTGTCGAGCACGCGCAGGCCGTTGCGGGCGGCCAGCACGCCAAAATCGGCATGGGTACCGACGCGGATGTTGGGCGTGTTGTACCACTCGTAAGGCATGCGCTTGCTCACCGGCATGCGGCCACGCAGGATCGACAGCCGGTTCGGCCAGTGGGCAAAGTTGGGGAAGGCAATCACGCCCAGCTTGCCGACGCGGGTGGTCTCGCGCAGCATGGTTTCGGCATTGCGCAGGTGCTGCAGCGTGTCGATCTGCAGCACCACGTCAAAGCTGTTGTCGGCAAACATCGGCAGGCCGGTGTCCAGATTGATCTGCAGCACATCCACGCCGCGCTGCAGGCAGGCCTGTACGTGGGCATCGTCGATTTCCACGCCATAGCCGGTACAGCCGCGCTGCTCGCGGAGGTAGGCGAGCAGCCGGCCGTCGCCACAGCCCAGGTCCAGCACATGGGCACCTTGCGGCACCAGCCGCGCAATCGCCTCGATCGCTACCAGTCCGCCGCTCATGCTGCCACCCTCCGTTCAAAATAGGTCCTGACGCCTTCCAGGTATTGCGGGTTGTCGAGCAGGAAGGCATCGTGGCCGTGCGGGGCCTCGATTTCCAGGTAGCTGACGCGCCGACGGTTGTCCAGCAGGCCCTTGACGATCTCGCGACTGCGTGCCGGGCTGAAGCGCCAGTCGGTGGTAAAGCTGACCAGCAGGAAATCGGCCTGGGCACGCGCCAGCGTGCGCGACAGGTCGCCATCAAATTGCCGGGCCGGGTCGAAATAGTCGAGCGCACGCGTGATCAGCAGGTAGGTATTGGCGTCGAAGTAGGTGCTGAACTTGTCGCCCTGGTAGCGCAGGTAGCTCTCGATCTGGAACTCCACGTCCTGCGTCGAGTACTTGTAGCCGCTCAGGTTGGTCGATACCGCATCGCGCAGCTCGCGGCCAAACTTGCTGTTCATCACGTCATCGGACAGATAGGTGATGTGGCCGATCATGCGCGCGATGCGCAGGCCGCGCGCCGGCACCACGCCGTGCTCGTAGAAATGGCCGTTGTGGAAGTCCGGGTCAGTCACGATGGCGCGGCGCGCCACTTCGTTGAAGGCGATGTTCTCGGCGCTCAGGTTGGGCGCGCTGGCGATCACGATGGCATGGCGCACGCGCTGCGGGTACTGCAGCGTCCAGCTCAGCGTCTGCATGCCACCCAGGCTGCCGCCCATCACGGCCGCCAACTGGTCGATGCCGAGGGCGTCCAGCAGCAGGGCCTGGGCGTTGACCCAGTCTTCCACCGTGACGACCGGAAAATCGGCGCCATAACGCTGGCGTGGGCTGATCGGATCGGCGTCGGGGTTCAGGTCGCGCGGGCCGGTGCTGCCAAAACAGGAGCCCAGGTTGTTGACGCCGATGACGAAGAAGCGGTTGGTATCGACCGGCTTGCCGGGACCGATCATGTTGTCCCACCAGCCGATGTTGTCCGGCTCGTCGGCATAGTAGCCGGCGACGTGGTGCGAGGCATTGAGGGCGTGGCAGATCAGCACGGCATTGCTGCGATCGGCGTTGAGGGTGCCATAGGTTTCGTACGCGAGCGTGAAGTCACGCAGCGTGGCACCGCTTTGCAGGGTCAACGGCCCGGCAAAGTGCATGGTCTGGGGAATGGCTACAAAGGACATGGCAAAAACAAAACCCGGTGCCGTCAAAAAACGGAAACCGGGTTGCAGGGCTCCGTTTAGCGGCATTTATCAGGCGCCCGCAAGCAGGAAGCAAATCGGCGCAACAAGTATGGGGCTAGTATAGCAAGCGCGCCCAGCCCATGCCAGCGTCAGGGCCAGAAGGCGGCGGTCAGCGCCAGCACGATGAAGATGGCGGCACAGATGCGGTGCACCCAGTGCATCGGCACCAGCCGCGTGATGCGCTCGCCCAGGAACACCACCGGCACGTTGGCCAGCATCATGCCGACGGTGGTACCGGCGACTACCCAGAGCCAGAAGTCGTCAAAGCGCGCGGCCAGTGCCACGGTGGCAATCTGCGTCTTGTCGCCCATTTCGGCGAGGAAGAACAGCACCACGGTCGTCAGGAACACGCCGTATTTCGGTTCGGATGGCTGGTCGTCGTCATCCAGCTTGTCGGGGATCAGCATCCAGATCGCCATGGCGATGAAGGATGCCACCAGCACCCAGCGCAGCACCTCGGGCGTGAGCAGGCCGGAAAGCCAGTTGCCGAGTGCACCGGCCATGGCGTGATTCGCCAGCGTGGCTACCAGAATGCCCCAGACGATCGGCCAGGGCTTGCGGAAACGGGCGGCGAGCACCAGCGACAGCAACTGGGTCTTGTCACCCATTTCGGCCAGGGCGACCAGGCCGGTAGATACGAGAAAGGCTTCCATGAACAGCAGCAGAGTAGGGAATGCGGCATTCTAGCGACTCATGCATATCCGGGAAAGCCCGGATTTAGATGCTTGCTGACAACAGATCGTGCGCTGACACGGAAATGTCACGGGGCCTGCGGATACTCTTCGCGTATGATGTTCCAGACTACAAGGTGCCTGGGTACCTGTAGTGTTTTTCGCGGTGATTGATTTGTGTGTGAATGGGCCTCTTGACGTTTATCTCGCCCAAACGGACATCGCAGTTTTTGAATCATGGAGAGTCCGTTAATGGGCAACAAACTGTACGTGGGCAACCTGCCCTACGCTGTGCGTGACAACGATCTGCAACAGCAATTTGGCCAATTCGGCAATGTGGTCAGCGCCAAGGTGATGATGGAGCGCGACACTGGCCGTTCCAAGGGCTTCGGCTTTGTGGAAATGGGCAGCGAGGCGGAAGCCCAGGCTGCCATCAATGGCCTGCATGGCCAGGACATGGGCGGTCGCGCCCTGGTGGTGAACGAGGCCCGTCCGATGGAGCCGCGTCCCCCTCGCAGCGGTGGTGGTGGCTACGGTGGCGGCGGCTACGGCGGTGGTCGTCGTGAAGGCGGCGGTGGCTACGGCGGTGGCCGTGGTGACGGCGGCTACGGTCGCGGTGATGGCGGCGGTTACGGCGGTGGCAACGATGGCTTCCGCAGCCCCTACGGCGGTGGTCGTCGTGACGGTGGCAACCGTGGCGATGGCGGTGGCCGTCGCAGCTACGAAGACAACAACTACTGATTGTCGATCCCGGCTGTCATCCGCGTGCTGACAGCAGGAAGAGAACCCGCAGTGCTTTTGGGCATGCGGGTTTTTTGTTGTCTGTCGCCAGGGCCTAGTGCTGCAGCTCGGCCAGCGCGCGGCTGACCAGGCTGGCGGTCTGTTCCGGCTGCTCCAGCGGGAACAGGTGGGTGCCGCCATCCAGCAGATAGATGCGGCCCTGGGTGATGCGGCGCGGCGTGCCCATGCCGACCTGGCGCAGTTCGCGCGAACGGCTGCCGCCGATCATGGCGGCAGGTACCTGCAAGGGGTGCTGGCGCAGCCAGAGATCCAGGTTGTCGGGCAAGGTGTTGTAGATCGCGGTCTCGATGTCGCGGTCAAACGCCAGCGTGCGGCGCAGTGGCAGCTCCAGGCTCGGTGAGAGCTCGGTGCCATGGCGGATGTAGTCGCGCAGGGCATCGGGATGCCAGCTGGCAAACACCGGCTTGGCGGCAAAGTGCTGCAGCACCGCGTCCTCGCTCGGCCACTCCTGGCGCCGGCGGTGGCTGGTGGCACCGGGTGACAGGCGCTGGGTCAGTGCAGTCTGCTTGGTCAGGCGCAGCAAGGCGGCGCGCCAGCCGCCGAACACCGGAGAGTCCAGCATCAGCACGGCCTGTGCCAGCTGCGGTACACGGGCGGCCGCCATCACGCTCAGGATGCCACCCATGGAGTGGCCGATCAGGTAGCGTGGCCGGCCTTGCGGATCGGGCAGGGCAGCGCAGAAATCGATCAGCTGCTGCACCATGTACTGCCAGTTGTTGCTCACCGGGTAGCGCGGATCGTGGCCGTACTTGTCGATGGCGTACACCGTATGGCCTTGCTGCTCCAGCTGGCGCAGCAGCACGTTGTAGGTGCCGGCGGGAAAACTGTTGCCGTGCGAGAAGACGATCTGGCCCGGCGGGGCGGTAAGCGTGCTCATGGGGCGCTCGGGAAAAATACTGCAATCCTTTTATTCTGCCAGCTTGGGCGGCAAGCTGCTCAGGCGCGGCGGTGCTGCTGTCTCTGGATGCGTGGCTGCAGCCGGCGTATCGGTGTCAGCTTCTTGTGGTCGATCGGCCAGTCCAGCACTTCCGGCGCGAACCATTCGGTCACGATCAGCGGGGCGCCACGGTGCAGGAACACCGAGTAGCGGCGCCAGATGCCGCGCTGCGGCAGCCGGTCGGCGTGCTCGCCGGCCTGTTGCTGCCATTGGCGCAGCACATGGCGTGTTTCGGGTGCATGCGGCGGATCGTACTGGTAGAACAGCGGCGTGCGGCGAATGCCGGGTGCGACGAACAGCAGGTGCGCCAGCGGCCGGTCGCCCAGGCCGCGCAGGCTGCCCCAGGACAGGCGGGCCTGCGGTGCCAGCACGGCAGAGCGGGCAAACACGCCGGGGAAGGACTCGTCTGGCGATCCGCACCATTGCAGCACGGTACGCACATGGGTGGAGCTGCCCTGCTGGTAGCGCTGGCGGCCTAGCGCTTTTTTCTCGACCGGCCACAGCGGTGCCTGGCGCTGGTGCAGGATCTGGATGCTGACCGTCTCGCACACCGCCTTGAGCCGGCGCGTCAGCGAGCCCTCGGCGTTGAGCCATTTGCGGGTGCGTGCGGCAATCGGACGCTGTCGCATGCGCTTGAGCAGCGGATTCGGTGTCAGCGGCAGGTTGGGGCGGCTGTCCATCACGCCTCGTCTCCGGGCGAGGCTGGCAGTTGTGCCGGATCGTGCAGGCGCGGCTTGCGTGGGCGGCCCGCCAGCGCCCGGTCCCACAGCGCATCGGGCAGCACCCGCATCAGGCTGGCGACCAGTCCCATCTGCCAGGGAATCACGCGCGAGCGGTCTCCGCGGGCAATCGCCCGGCGTGCGCGCTGGGCGAACTCTTCGGCCGTCAACAGAAAGGGCAACGAAAACTGGTCGCCTGCCGTCATCGGCGTGGCGATATAGCCTGGCAGCAGGGTGGTGACCTGCACGCCAGTGCCGCGCAAGTCGCCGCGCAGGCTTTCGCAGTAGGCGATGACGGCGGCCTTGCTGCCGCTGTAGGCGCCATGGCCGGGCAGGCCGCGCACGCCGGCGACACTGGCGATGCCGACCAGGTGGCCGCTGCCGCGCTGCTGCATCGGCGTGACAAAGGGGTGGAAGGTAGCGGCCATGCCGGTCACATTGGTGGCGAAAATCTGTTGCATGACGGCGATATCGCTGTGCTCGGCCGTATCCATGCCGTGACTGATGCCGGCATTGGCGATGACGATCTGTGGCAGGCCGAGCTGCTCCAGGCAGGCCTGGCCGGCAGCGATGATGCTGTCGGGCTGGCTGACATCGGCCGGGAACAGCTGGCAGCGCGCCGGGTCGATGGCGTGCTGCATCATCCAGTCCTGCATCTGGCTGACGCGGCGCGCTACCAGCGCGAGACGCCAACCCTGCTGGTAGTACTGCAGCGCCAGTGCCTGGCCCATGCCGCTGGAAGCGCCAGTGATGAAGACCAGCGGGCTGCTGCCCGCCGTGCTGGTGCCGGCAGCCAGGCTCATGGCTGCTGCGTGGCCGGGCGTGCCGCCTCGAACGTGGCCTGCACGCGCCCCTGGACGTTGACGGTCTGCTGCCCGTGCTGGTATTGCATGCCGGTGCCTTGCACCGTGACCTGCGGACCGTGCGTCAGGCGCACCGGCTGGTTGGTCTCCAGGCGCTTGCCACCTTCGAGGATGTGCAGGGTGTCGCTCTCGAACTGCAGCTGGGGCTGGTTGCCGCCATCCAGCGGACCGCGCGTGACGCGCACCTGGCCCTGCAGTTCGACGGTTTCCGCCTGGCGGTCCGCCACGCCGGTATTCGCACTGGCGCGCGTGACTTCGCCATCTTCCGACAGGTGGTAGCTGCGGATACCGTTGGCACGCAGCAGATCCCCTTTCGGGATATGGTCGCCATGGTCACCGGCGATTTCGGCACGCAGCACGCCGGCGGCATCGTAGGAGCGGATCTGGAAGTTGTTCAGGTAGTAATCGGGCTTGTCGGAAGGCGGTGCGGCACGGCCGCTGTCGTCTGCCGGCATGCTGCGCACCAGCCAGGTGGTGCCCAGCACCAGCAGCGCCAGCAGTACCAGCGGCAGGAAGTCGGTGCCAATGCGCAGCACGCGGTCCAGCGTCTTTTCCGGGGCGCTGTGGTCACTCAGGCTGCGCTGCGGCACCTCGGGGGCGCGCAGCTGGCCGGTGGTGGGATCGATGGTCGGGCTCATGTGGCGGAACCCAGGTAGGGCGCGAGCAGGCTGGCGTAACGGCCGCTGGCCTGCAGCAGCAGGTCGCACAGTTCGCGCACGGCGCCCTGGCCGCCCGGGCGCGTCGTCACGTAATGCGCGCGCGCCAGCACTTCGGCATGGGCGTTGGCCGGGGCCACGGCAAAGGCGGCGTGGACCAGCATCGGCAGGTCCGGCCAGTCGTCGCCCATGGCGGCGGCCTGCGACCAGTCCAGCCCCAGCTCGGCCAGCAGGCGCTCGGCCGCAGGCAGCTTGTCTTCGGTGCCGAACACGGCATGCTGCACGCCCAGCGCCTGCAGCCGCGTACGCAGCGGGGCGGAGTCGCGGCCGGTGATGATGGCCGGCGTGATGCCAGCCTTCTGCAACAGCTTCAGGCCGTGGCCATCGAGCGTGTTGAAGCGCTTGAGGGTTTCGCCGCTCTCGGTATAGAGCAGGCCGCCGTCGGTAAGCACGCCGTCGACATCGAAAAACACGATGCGCACCGGCTGTGCCGCCAGCAGCAGGGCGGGGTCGAGGGTGAGGGCGGGACTGTGCATGTCAGATCACCTTGGCACGCATCAGGTCGTGCGTGTTGAGGGCGCCGGCCAGCGTGCCATCCGGGTTGGTCACCGGCAGGCTGCTGATGCGATAGTCCTCCATCAGGCGGGCGGCATCGGCGGCGAGGGCATCGGGGCGGATGCTGCGCGGGTTCGGGTGCATCAGGTCGGCGGCGCGCAGCGGGCGCACATCGGTACCGGCGGTGAGCAGGCGGCGCAGGTCGCCATCGGTGAAGATGCCGATCACCTTGCGATCGGCATCGACCACCA
>JAAYCV010000032.1 GCA_012729605.1 Ramlibacter sp.
AACGGCCTGCTGGTCAACCGCATGCTGCACATCAACACCAGCAGCGGCGATCTGCTCAACAAGCTGGAGGCGGTGCGTCTGCTGTGCCAGGAAACCGGCTGTGCGCAGCGCTATCTGACGCATGATGCACTCAATGCCATTCATCAGGTATCGGCGCGTATCGATGATGCCCGCGGCACGACTGAGCACCGCGAGCGCTTTGCCGCCTATCTGAAGGAGGTGCAGCAGCGTGACCTGACGCTGGGTGTAGCCATGACCGATGCCAAGGGCGATCGCAGCCGCAAGCCGCACCAGCAAGCCAATCCGGACACTTATGTGCATGTCACGCAGCGTGACGGCAAGGGTATTCGCATTTCTGGTACCAAGGCGATCGTGACCGGAGCGCCGTATATGCATGAGTTTCTGGTGATGCCGTGCCGCAATATGGGGCAGGCCGATGCCGATTTTGCCGTGTGTTGCGCCGTGCCAGTGGATGCCGAAGGTGTGACCATCATTGCGCGTCCGGCTGGACGCCCGGGAGAAAAGTCGGCGCGTTTCTCCAACAAGTATGGCCAGTCCACCGGTGTAGTGGTGTTCGACAATGTGTTCGTGCCCTGGGACCGGGTGTTCTATGCCGGCGAGTGGGAGCACAGTGGCTACATGACCTACAACTATGCCACGCACCACCGCCACAGCTGCATTGCGGCACGTGCCGGCTTTGGCGACCTGCTGATCGGCGCTGGTGCGCTGATGTGCGAAGCCAACGGTTTTGATCCGGGCGAGGAGCACCATTTGCGCGACCAGATGGTGGAGCTGATCAAGATCACCGAGGGCTTTTATGCCTGTGGTGTAGCGGCATCGGTGTATGCGAAGCAGGATGAGGCAGCGCAAAGCTTTGTGCCTGACGCAGTGTTTGCCAATATTGGCAAGCTGCTGCTGGCAACGCAAATCTACGACATGCACAAGATTGCGCACTATGTGTCGGGTGGCCTGATCGTGGCGCTGCCGGGGCCAGATGAAGACCACAACCCCGAGACGGCGGCAGTATTGAGCGATGTGCTGCGCGCCAATCCGGATATTCCGTACGACAAGCGCATCGAGACGGCGCGCTTCATTGAAGATCTGACGGCGTCCTATCAGGGCGGCTGGTATTCCATCATCAGCCTGCATGGAGGCGGTTCACCCGAGGCGATGAAGCGCGAGATTTACCGCAACTATCCGGTAGGCAGCAAGGTGGCGCTAGTCGAGCGGCTGATGGATCGTGGCCTGACGGAAGATCCGGATCGCGCGATCACGCGCAATACGCAGCCGGGCAAGTGCTGCGCGCAGGGCTGTACTGTGCCGGGGACGCCGGTGATGGTGGATTTGCCGGCGTTGCCATCAGCCAGCTCCAGCGTGTAAATCAGGTGGCAGCCATGGTCGTGAACGACAGTGGTATGGCTATTGGCCTGCAGACCCATCCATTGCGAAACAGGCTGCTTCGCAATGGATGGCCATTCCGGGGGCACAACCTGCAGATGGTCAGTAAGTGCCAAAACCATGCTGGGGTGCTCTATACATATCGGGAAGTTGCCGAGTATCGAGCCATGGAGAGAGCCGAACTTGGGGATGCTGTTACGGATGCGCAGGAGGCGCTACTGCTGAATGAGGTGCTGGATTGAGGACCAGTTCACCCTGCAAACACCACCAGCTCCCGATCCTGCTGCAACCGCACCCCGATCATCTCCCCCGCCACATGCTGCAGCCCGGCCGGCATGGTCGCCTGCACGGTAGTGCCATCGGCCAGTTCCAGCGTGTAGATCTGGTGGCTGCCCTGGTAGGAGCTGCCGAGCAGGCGTGCGTGCACCGGGGCGGTGGGGTCGTATTGCAGGTCGTGGCTGCGCAGCAGCAGCTGCCGGCTGTTGGCGGCGTGCTGGCCGGGCAGTTCGCCCAAGGCCGATTGCAGCTTGCCGGCGGCATCGGCCTGTACCGGCAGCAACATGCCGTGGCCGATAAAGCGCGCCACGAAGGGCGTGGCCGGTGCATCGTAGAGCGTGCGTGCATCGGCCCATTGCTGCATGCGACCCTGGTCCAGCACACCGATGCGGTCGCCCATGGCAAAGGCTTCCTGCTGGTCGTGCGTGACGAGCAGGGTGGTGGTGCCGGTCTGCTTCAGCAGCGCACGCAATTCCTGCGCCAGCCGTTCGCGCAGGTTGATATCGAGGTTGGAGAAGGGCTCGTCCAGCAGCAGCAGGCGCGGATCCGGCGCCAGCGCACGTGCCAGCGCCACGCGCTGTTGCTGGCCGCCTGACAGCTCGTGCGGGTAGCGCTTGCCCAGATCGGCCAAGCCGACCAGTTCCAGCACCTCCTGCGTGCGTTGGCGCTGGCGTTCCGCCGGCTGGCCGTGCAGGCCGTAGGCGATATTGCGCTCCACGCTCAGGTGCGGGAACAGCGCGTAATCCTGGAACACCATGCCCATCTGGCGCTGTTCCGGCGGCGTTGTCTGGCCCGGGCGGCTCAGCGTCTGGCCGGCCAGAGTCAGCGTACCGCCTGCCAGCGGTTCCAGCCCAGCGACGGCGCGCAGCAGCGTGGTCTTGCCGCAGCCGGAAGGGCCGAGCAGCACGCCGATATCGGCAGCTGCCAGTCCGAAAGACACCTGGTGCACGGCATCGACCGGCTGGCCGGGATAGCGGATGGAAACCTGGTCTAGGGACAGATGCATGGCGGGCATTCAAAAGGCTGCGTGAAAGAAAGTGATTATAAATGAATATAATTATCAATTCCAATACGAACGCATAGCGCCACATGTCTTCCACCTCCCATGTTCCCTCCAACGGGCTGACCGCTCCCGTGGTCGTATCACGTCCGCGTCGGGACTGGGGCCGTGGCTGGTGGCTGCTGCCGGTGGGCGTGGTGCTGCTGTTGCCGATCATCTCGGTGGTGATTGCCGCCTTGCACTGGGACGCCGCCAGCGCCGATATCGTGCGCGAGATGCTGCAGACCGTGCTGCCGGACTATGTGCGCACCAGCCTGCTGCTGTGCCTGCTGGTGGGCACCGGCACCTTGCTGCTGGGCGTGGGCAGCGCCTGCCTGGTCACGCTGTTCGACTACCGCGGCCGGCGCACGCTGGAATGGCTGCTGCTGCTGCCACTGGCCATGCCGGCCTATGTCAGCGCCTATGCCTATACCGATTTCCTGCAGTTCAGCGGCCCGGCGCAGACTTGGCTGCGTGAGCTGCTGCAGGCCGAAGGCCGTATGCTGCCCGAGATCCGCAACGTCTGGGGCGCGGCCTTTCTGCTCACCGTCACGCTCTACCCCTATGTCTACCTGCTGGTGCGTACCGCGCTGATGGATCGCGCCACGCACTTGATGGAAGCCGCCGCCATGTTGGGCGCGCGCAGCATGCGCCGCATCTTTAGCGTGGCGCTGCCCCTGGTGCGACCCTTCGTGGCCGGCGGCGTGGCGCTGGTGCTGATGGAAACCCTGGCCGACTTTGGCGTGTCCAGCTACTTCGGCATCCAGACCTTTACCGCCGGCGTGATCAAGGCCTGGGTCGTCATGGATGACCGCATGGCGGCGACCCAGCTGTCGCTGGCGCTGCTGGTGTCAGTATCGCTGCTGGTCTGGCTGGAGCGCCGCGCGCGCCAGCGCATGCGCTTTGCCAGCTCGCGCGGCCAGAATCGCAGCGCCCTGATGACGCGCGTGCCGGAACTTTACGGCTGGCAGGCGCTGCTGACCTGGGGTCTGGGCATGATTCCGGTGCTGCTGGGTTTCATTTTCCCGGTGCTGATGATGCTGCGCCCGCTGCTGCTGGGCGTGGGGACGGACCAGGAGGTGCTGTGGGCGCAATTCCTGCCCTGGGCCTGGAACAGCATCCAGCTGGGCATCTCGGGCGCCTTGCTGGCTACGGCACTGGCGCTGCTGCTGGGCGGTGCGGCACGTGTGCTGCCGGGTGCCATCACACGGGGCATGGCCTGGCTGGCCTCGCTCGGCTATGCAGTGCCGGGCGTGGTGATCGTGGTCGGCCTGCTGCTGCCGGTGGCGGCCTTGCAGCAATGGCAGCCTGGCTGGAGCATCACCGGTTGGGTCACGACGACGGTGCTGGGCATTCTCTGGGCCTATCTGGTGCGCTTTACCGCGGTGGCGCTGCAAAGCGTGCAGGGCGGCTATGCGCGCATTCCGGAAAGCCAGGACGAGGCGGCGCGCATGCTGGGCAGCAATGCCTGGGGCGTGCTGCGCCGCGTGCACCTGCCGCTGCTGCGCGGCCCGGTGCTGGCTGGCCTGCTGCTGGTGTTCGTGGACGTGATGAAGGAGCTGCCGGCCACCATGGTGCTGCGTCCATTCAACATGGACACGCTGGCGGTATCGGCCTACCAGTTGGCGCGCGATGAGCGCCTGACCGAAGCGGCGCTGCCGAGCCTGGCACTGGTGCTGGCCGGGCTGGTGCCGGTGATCCTGCTGAGCCGTTCGCTGCGCCGCAAGCGCTGAAGCGACCCGGGCCGGGTTCAGGCCTGCAGCTGTTCCTGGTCCAGATCGGACCAGATCGCCAGTTCGTTGCCGGCCGGATCCACAAAGTGGAAGCGACGGCCGCCGGGAAAACTGAAGATCTCCTTGCTGATGCGGCCACCGGCGGCAATGACCTGGGCATGGCTGGCTTCCAGGTTGGCCGAGTGGATCACGACCAGCGGCTGCTGTGGCGCATGTGCCGGGTCGGCGTTGAAGCCGCAGGACAGGCCGCTGGACAGGGTGTCTACATAATCCTCGCCCCAGTCACGGAACGCCCAGCCGAACACATCGGTGTAAAACGCCTTGGCGGCTGCCACGGTGGCTGCGTCGCGGCCGGGAAATTCCACGAAATCAATGGGGTAGGCAGGCTGTGACATGAGAATCCCTGAAGTGCGTGATGCCCCAGTGTAGCGCCCCGGGCGATACTGCGACCAGTTCCTACATGCACCTGCCGTGCTGGCTGACCTTGGCTGCCAGGATGCCACACTAGGATGGACTGCAGCGGGGTACGGCGTACCCCTGATCCACCTCTACCCTGGGATGCTTCATCATGAAAAAGAAACTGCTGCTGGCCGCCACGCTGGCTGGCGTCGCGGCGCTGCTGCGATCTTCCTCGACCCGCCGATCCGACCTGCCTGCGGTACAGGCGGTGCCAGAGCTGGACCTGCAGCGTTATGCCGGCACCTGGTACGAGCAGGCGCGCATTCCGCTGGTCTGGCAAAGCCGCTGCGCCGGCAACACCATGGCCAGTTATACCTTGCGTGATGATGGCCTGGTGGATGTGCTGAATAGCTGTGAAGATGCCGATGGCCAGCCTATCGAGGCGCGTGGTGTGGCGCGTCGCAGCGGCGAGCACCCGGCGCAGCTCGAGGTGCGCTTTGCCCCGGAGCTGCTGGCCGGCCTGTCTATGGTCTGGGGCGATTACTGGGTGCTGGAGCTGGATCCGGACTACCGCTGGGCGGTGGTGGGCTCACCGGATCGCAAGCACCTGTGGTTCCTGACGCGCGACAAGCACTTTCCCAAGGACCGGCTGGATATCCTGATCCTGCGTGCGGCCGAGCGCGGCTTTGACACGACACGGCTCAAGTACACGCCGCAGTATTGACAAGCGTCAAGACGATACGAGCGTCCATATGCTTGTGCGGCATATGGAAACAAGAAAACTGTATTTCCCAATCGGAAGGGCGCTGGCTACTATCGGGAGTTCTGAACCGCGTGCAGGCCACAAGCCGGCATGCCATGCCCCGAATTGCAAGGAGTCCCCATCGCCATGGATGCCCATTCCAGCCAGATCCCCGAAACCGCTGACAGCCTGATCCAGGAAGTGGTCGCCTTGGCCAAGTCGGAGCTGCGTCCACTGGTGGCGCAGATCGACCAGGAGGGGCTGTACCCCGAAGAGTTCCTGCAGTCGCTGGGCGATAGCGGCGGCTTTGCCAGCATTGGCAGCGTGGAGCAGGGCGGCAATGGCCTGGGCCTGGGTACGCAGATCCGTACCCTGGCCGCAGTGGGCGCCGAGTGTGGCTCGACTGCCTTCCTGGGCTGGTGCCAGAGCGCCTGTGGCTGGTACCTGCGCCAGACGCCGAACGCCGCCGCGCGCGAGCGCTACCTGAGCCATGTGCTGCGCGCGCAGTGGCTGGCCGGCACCGGCATGTCCAATACCGTCAAGCACCTGAGCGGCATCGAGAAGCACCTGCTGCAGGCAGTGCCGGAGGGCGATGGCTTTGTCATCAATGGCAGCCTGCCCTGGGTGTCCAACCTGGGCGATACCCATGTGTTTGCCGCCAGTGCGCAACTGCCGGACGGCCGCTACATCATGTTCATGGCGCGCGGCAATGCACCCGGCGTGACGCTCAAGCCCTGCCCGGAGTTCTGTGGCATGGAAGGCACGCGCACGCTGAACGTGCGTTTTGCCGATGCGCGCATCGAGCAGGCCGACCTGCTGGCCGATGCCGACCAGTTCGAGGATTTCATCCGCAGCATCAAGCCGGGCTTCATCCTGCTGCAGATCGGCATGGGGGCCGGCGTGATCGAGGCCTGCCTGAAGACGATCCGCGACAGCAACCTGGCCACGCCCAAGCCGAACGCCTATCTGGACGACCAGTACGATACGCTGCGTGCCGAGCTGGATGCGCTGCTGCTGCGCACGCAGGAACTGGCAGACCAGGCCGAAGCCGGCACGGTAGCCATGCTGCCGGTACTGGAAGCGCGCCTGGCCGCGAGCGAACTGTCGCTGCGTGCGGCACAATCGGCCGCGCTGCATGCGGGCGCCAAGGGCTACCTGATGCGCCATGCAGCGCAGCGACATTCGCGCGAGGCGCTGTTCGTGGCGATCGTGACGCCGGCGATCAAGCACCTGCGCCTGGAAATCGAGCGCCTGCGTGCGCAAGGCTGAGTAAAGGATTACCAAGATGAAATGGATGTGCGGCCCCTGCGGCTATATCTACGACGAGGAAGAGGGCTACGCGCCGGACGGCATCGAGCCGGGCACCCCGTTCCACAAGCTGCCCGATGACTGGGTCTGCCCCGATTGCGGACTGGGCAAGGAAGAGTTTTTCGAGATTCCCGAGTGATGACGATGGCCAAGCCTGCTGCACCCCTGTTGCAGGGACGCGATATTTCGCTGGGCTATGCACGCGCCGACGGCAGTACGCAATGGGTGTTGGAAGGCTTTTCCATTGACGTGCAGCCGGGTGAGCTGATTGCGCTGCTCGGTCCGAGCGGCGTGGGCAAGTCCTCGCTGCTGCGCGTGCTGGCCGGGCTGCAGCAGCCGCAAAAAGGCCAGGTGGCGCTGTTTGGCGAGCCGCTGACGGCACCGCACCCGCGTGCCGCCTTCGTGTTCCAGAGTGCCTCGCTGCTGCCCTGGCTGACGGTGCAGGACAATGTGGCGTTTGGCCTGTCCTTCAAGCACCAGCCGCAGATCGGCAAGGAGGCCGAGCGCGAGCGTGTGCGCCAGGCGCTGGCTGAAGTCAATCTGCTGCATGCGGCCACGCAGCACCCGTCGCAGCTGTCCGGCGGCATGGCGCAGCGCGTGGCGCTGGCCCGTGCCTTTGCGCGCCAGCCCGAAGTGCTGATGCTGGACGAGCCGTTCAGCGCACTGGATGAAATTACGCGTGGTGAGATGCAGGTGCTGCTGCGCGAACTGGTGACGCGTCACCAGACCGCCGCCATCCTGGTCACGCACGATATCGACGAGGCGCTGACGGTGGCCGACCGCGTGCTGCTGATTGGCAACACGCCAGGCCGGCTGCTGGCTGAATGGCAGTTGCCACAGCCTTACCCGCGCGACGATGTTGCCCTGACGATGAACGAGCAGCGCCTGCAGATCCTGCAGTCGATGCGCAATGCACGCCTGTTCCAGCAGGACATGCGCAGCCTCGAATACGTGATCTGAGTGCATCAGCGCTCATTTGTACGCTTTTACCGCCCATTCCGGAGAATTTCCATGGTTTCACGCCGCGACCTGCTCAAGCTGGCTTCCCTGTTCACGGCCGCCGGTAGCCTGCCGCTGTTGCAGGCCTGCCAGCAACGCCAGGCCAGCCAGCCGAATGCACCGCTGCGCATCGGTTATCTGCCGATTACCGATGCCACGCCGCTGCTGGTGGCGCACAGCCAGGGCCTGTTCCAGGCCGAGGGGCTGGAGGTGGAAGCGCCGGTGCTGTTCCGCAGCTGGGCGCAGCTGGTCGAGGCTTTTATCAGCGGCCAGGTGAACCTGGTGCACCTGCTGACGCCGATGACAGTCTGGGCGCGCTATGGCAGCGAAAGCCCGCTCAAGGTGCTGATGTGGAACCACATGGCCGGCTCGGCGCTGACCGTGCTGCCCGGAGTGAACAGCGTGGCCGATCTGGGTGGCCAGACGGTGGCGATCCCGTTCTGGTACTCGATCCACAACGTGGTGCTGCAGCACCTGCTGCGCGATGCCGGCCTGGAAGTGACGGAACAGGATCCCGGTCCGAAGCAGGTCAAGCTGATCGTGATGGCACCGTCCGACATGGTGGCGGCGCTGGCGGCCAAGAGCATTGCCGGCTTTATCGTGGCCGAACCGTTCAACGCGGCAGCCGAGCTGCAGGGCGTGGGCAAGGTGCTGCGCTTTACCGGCGATGTCTGGCGTGACCATGCCTGCTGTGTCACCGTGGCGCATGCCGCCGACGTGGAGCAGCGCCCCGAGTGGACGCAGAAGGTGGCGAATGCCATGGTCAAGGCGCAGTTGTGGACGCGCGAGCATCGCCCCGAAGTGGCGCAGCTGCTGTCGGCCGATGGCGCCGGCAAGTACACGCCGCACCCGTTGGCTACCGTGCAGAAGGTGCTGGCACCGGACGCGGCTGACTTGCAGCAGTATGTGCAGAGTGGCGCGATCCGCCATCCGGACTGGAAGCAGAACCGCATCGATTTCCAGCCCTATCCCTTCCCGAGCTACACCAGCGAGCTGGTGAAGATGCTGCAACAGACGCATATTGCCGGCGAGCACAACTGGCTGGCAAAGCTGGACCCGCAGCAGGTGGCGCAGGAGCTGGTGGACGAGCGCTTTGTTCGCCAGGCCATCGAGAGCACGCAAAGCCAGCAGCTGTTCGGACTGCCGGCCGATTACCGTCGTACTGAAACCATCGTGGCCTGAGTGCCCGCAAGCAAGAGGACTGCATGTCGTTGATCAAGCAGGGGCCGTGGCGCCCCGCCATCCTGGCATTGGGCGGACTGGTGCTGCTGGTCGTGGCCTGGCAGCTCGGCGTGATGCTGCTCAAGCTGAACATGCCGATCGTCGGCCGCTTTGCGCCGCTGCCGACGCTGAACAGCCTGATCTACCTGATCGGCGATGCCGGCATCTACGGCCATATCTGGGCCAGCCTGCAGCGCGTGCTGGTCGGCCTGGGCCTGGCGCTGCTGATTGGCGTGCCGGTCGGGTTGCTGCTGGGCCGCTCGGCGCTGGCCGAGCAGCTCAGCGGCGGGGCCTTCCAACTGCTGCGCATGATTTCGCCGCTGTCCTGGATGCCGATTGCGGTGATGGTGTTTGGCGTGGGCGATGCGCCGATCTACTTCCTGCTGACCTTTGCCGCGGTTTGGCCGATCATCCTCAACACCAGCGCCGGCGTGAAGGCGATTGACCGGAACTGGCTACAGCTCGGCGCCTCGCTCAGTGCCACGCGCTGGGAAACGTTGCGCAGCATCATCTTCCCGGCCGTGCTGGGCCATATCCTGACCGGCCTGCGGTTGGCGATTGGCGTGGTCTGGATCGTGCTGGTGCCGTGCGAGATGCTGGGCGTGAATGAGGGCCTGGGCTATTTCATCCTGGACACGCGGGACCGTCTGGCCTATTCGGAGCTGATGGCGGCGGTGGTGCTGATTGGCCTGATCGGCTGGGGGCTGGATGCGCTGGCGCGCTGGCTGCACAAGCGCTGGGCGATGGCCTGAGCGCTTGCGATATCGGTCTCGTGTGAGCCTTACTGGCTGCGCTCGTCAGGATGCATGCGCTTGAGTACGCGTGCGGCGATCAGCGGCACAGCAGCATGTGTGTGCCAATGGCCCACAAACGACGGGCGGCAGCCGGCCAGTTGCTGTCGTTCGTGTATCAGGTTTTCGGCCAGAGAATCATTTGAGTGCAACGGAACAAGGCGATTGTCTTGCCCGTTGCTTCATCAGTTACAACGGCATCCCAAACTTGGGTTGTTTTCCCAAGATGCTGCGCGGTTGCGGTACAGGCAACCATGCCCTCTCTTGCCGTGCCGAGGTGATTGCTCTTCAACTCAACCGTCGTGAACGACTGGGCTCCGGCTGGCAGATGCGCAATCGTGGCGTTACCGCAGGTGGTATCGGCCAAGGTCACGACGCTGCCTGCGTGCAGAAAACCGTTGATGGCGCCATGCAGCGACTTCACCGGCATGCGGCTGGTCATCACGCCCTGTTTAACCTCGAGCATTTCAATGCCCAGAAATCCCGGCAGGCATTCCTTGCTATCCCGGTTCAAGATCTCCGGGGTGACGTCCTCACGCAAAATGCTCATGATGTTCCTTTCTCTTTCGCCAATGGCAATGGGGTTGTTGTGAGATGTTTTCCAATCGGGGGCTCCTTGATGGGCAAATTCACCAGGGCAGCTGAGCTAGCCCCCTGAATTCCCGGACCAGTCCTATCTGTTATCTTTGACGATAGGAGTAAGACTGTGAATATGACTAGGCATACGGACCCCGTGGAAGTCAT
>JAAYCV010000033.1 GCA_012729605.1 Ramlibacter sp.
AAAGTACAGCATCCAGCGAAGGCGTCTGTGGCGTTCCCAGTACGAGAACCCGTACCGGCATGGCCAAGCCCGGCATTTTAAGCCCATTTTCGGCCAAAACTTCCTTGATGGCAGAAGAAATTGCCGGCTGCGTCCATTCACACGCCGCCAGCTTGCCTGCCAGCGACTGGATGGCCGGGGCAATGGCCGGTGTCAGGAACTTGGCGCGATCCTCTTCGCTGATCTGCACCGGCAGGTGGAAGCGCGCAATCCAGTCGGCCAGCACCACCAGCGTATCGCAGCGGTCCTTGAACAGGCCGCACATGTCCGGCAGGCGGCCATCGTCGATCGCCTCGGCGGTGATGCCACGCTGCAGCAGGAACGGACGCACGCGCGTGGCCAGCTCCTCGTCGGCCATCGCCTTCAGGTGCTGGGCATTGACCCAGCGCAGCTTGGCCTCGTCAAACTGGCCGGCACTGCGGCCCAGGTGGTCCAGGTCGAACCACGCCAGGAATTGCTCGCGGCTGAAAATCTCGTCATCGCCATGGCTCCAGCCCAGGCGCGCCAGGTAGTTCACCATGGCATCGGGCAGATAGCCTTCGTCGCGATACTGCGTCACGGCCTTGGCGCCGTTGCGCTTGCTCATCTTCTCGCCCTGCTCGTTCAGCACCGTGGGCAGGTGGGCAAATACCGGCACCTGGGCGTCGAGGGCCTCGAAGATGTGGATCTGGCGCGGCGTGTTGTTCACGTGGTCGTCGCCACGGATCACGTGCGTGATGCGCATGTCGATATCGTCCACGCAGACGCAGAAGTTGTAGGTCGGCGTGCCGTCCGGGCGCGCGATCACCAGGTCGTCCAGTTCGGCGTTCTGGAATTCGATGCGGCCCTTGCACTTGTCGTCCCAGCCGACCACGCCCTCTTTCGGCGTGCGGAAGCGCAGCACCGGCTGCACACCCTCGGGTACCGGCGGCAAGGTCTTGCCCGGTTCCGGACGCCAGGTGCCGTCGTAGCGCGGCTTTTCCTTGTTCGTCATCTGGCGCTCGCGCAGCGCATCCAGCTCTTCCATGCTCATGTAGCAGGGATAGACATGGCCGGAAGCCTCCAGTTGCGCCAGCACTTCCTTGTAGCGATCGATGCGCTGCATCTGGTAGAACGGACCTTCGTCGGGCGTCAGGCCCAGCCATTCCATGCCTTCCAGGATCACGTCAACCGCGGCCTGGGTGGAACGCTCCAGGTCGGTATCCTCGATACGCAGGATGAAGTCGCCCTGCTGGGCGCGGGCAAACGCCCACGGATAGAGCGCAGAGCGGATATTGCCCAGGTGGATGAAACCGGTGGGCGACGGGGCGAAACGGGTACGTACAGGTGTAGTCATGGTCATCTGCAAAAAGGCCGGCAACTGCCGGCCTGTGGGTTCAATCCTGCGGCAGGCTGTGGAGGCCGCGGGCGATATCGGCCTGGAGATCTTCCAGGTGTTCCAGGCCACAGGCGATGCGGATCAGGCCTTGCACCACCCCGGCCGACTGGCGCTGCTCCTCGCTCAGGCGACCGTGCGAAGTGCTGGCCGGATGGGTGATGGTGGTCTTCACGTCGCCAAGGTTGGCGGTGATGCTGCACAGGCGCGTGCTGTCGATCACATGGAAAGCGCGCTGGCGGCCCTGTTCCGGCGTGCTGGCACGCACGGTAAAGGACAGCACGCTGCCGCCCAGACCGTTCTGCTGTTGCATCGCCAGCGCATGCTGCGGGTGCGAAGCCAGACCGGGGTAATAGACATGCTCGACCTGCGGCTGCTGTTCCAGCCAGCGCGCCAGCTGCAATGCCTGCTCGCACTGGGCGCGTACGCGCAGGTGCAACGTCTCG
The DNA here is from genome assembly GCA_012729605.1 of Ramlibacter sp. Lineage (GTDB taxonomy): Bacteria > Pseudomonadota > Gammaproteobacteria > Burkholderiales > Burkholderiaceae_C > Brachymonas > Brachymonas wangyanguii. The sequence continues at coordinate 1,840 of JAAYCV010000033.1, forward strand.
ATGCCCTTGAGCACCACCCAGGCGTTGAACGGCGACAGTACCATGCCGGCCGCGCGCACCAGCGGCGCAAAGGTGTTGTTGACCAACTCCTTGCTGCCGCAGATGGCACCGGCCATGACACGGCCCTGGCCATCGAGGAACTTGGTGCCGGAATGGATCACCAGATCCGCACCCAGCTCCAGCGGACGCTGCACCACTGGCGTGGCAAAGCAGTTGTCCACCGCCAGCAACGCGCCGGCTTCGTGCGCCATTGCGGCCAGGGCAGCGATATCGCACAGATCGCACAGCGGGTTGGTCGGGGTTTCGGCAAACAGCAGGCGCGTATTCGGACGAATGGCGGCTTTCCAGGCAGCTGCATCGGTCTGCGGCACGAAGGTGGTTTCCACGCCAAAGCGCGCCATGTCGCTGCCCATCAGCCTGATGGTGGAGCCGAACATGGACTGCGAGCAGATCACATGGTCGCCGCTCTTGAGCAGGCCCATCGCCATCAACAGGATCGCCGACATGCCGCTGGACGTGGCGATGGCGGCTTCGGCGCCTTCAAGCGCGGCCAGGCGCTGCTCGAAACTGGTGACCGTGGGGTTGCCGGTACGAGTATAGGTATAGCCGTCTTCCGGGCAGGCGAAGTTGTGCGCCGAGGTTTCGGAATCGGGCTGGACGAAGCTGCTGGTCAGGTACAGCGCTTCGGAATGTTCGCCGTACTGGCTGCGCGGTACCGCCTGGCGTACGGCCAGGGTTTCGCGGTGCCAGCCGGCATGCGGTGTGGAATCGGTCATGGTGCTTGTGGAATCGGGAAAGGCAGGATCAGTTCAGCTCGGCATTCGGCAGCGTCAGGCGCGAGGTGTCATCGCTGTCTTCGGTCTGCTTGGGGCGCTCGTCCTGCATGCGCTGGATATCTTCGCTACAGATATCGCCGGTGACGTAAACACCGTCAAAGCAGGAGGCATCAAGGCCGTTCATGGCCGGGTTCAGTTCGCAGATCGCGGTCTTGAGCTGGTCCAGGTCCTGGTAGATCAGGGCATCACAGCCGATGATTTCACGCACTTCCTCGATCGTGCGGTTGTGCGCGACCAGTTCCTGCTGCGTCGGCATGTCGATACCGTAGACGTTGGGGTAGCGCACCGGCGGTGCGGCGCTGGCCAGGTAGACCTTGCGCGCACCGGCATCGCGCGCCATCTGGATGATTTCCTTGGAGGTGGTACCGCGCACGATGGAATCGTCCACCAGCAGCACGTTGCGGCCCTTGAACTCGCTGTTGACCACATTGAGCTTCTGGCGCACCGATTTCTTGCGCACGGCCTGGCCCGGCATGATGAAGGTGCGGCCGACATAGCGGTTCTTGACGAAGCCTTCGCGGTACGGCAGGCCCAGCACATGGGCCAACTGCATGGCGCTCGGACGGCTGGATTCGGGAATCGGGATCACGGCATCGATCTCGTCCGGCGGCACCATGGAGATCACACGCTTGGCCAGTGCCTCGCCCATTTTCAGACGCGCGTGGTAGACCGAGACATGGTCGAGATCGGAATCGGGACGTGCCAGATAGACGTACTCGAACAGGCAGGGGTTGAGTTTCGGGTTGTCGGCACACTGCTGGAACTGCACATTGCCCTGCAGGTCGATGAAGGCAGCTTCGCCCGGATGCAGGTCGCGGTCCAGCGTCAGGCCAACGCCTTCCAGCGCCACTGATTCGCTGGCCACCGCCGCCATGCCATCCTGCGGCTTGCTGATGCACAGCGGGCGGATGCCATTCGGGTCGCGGAAGGCCAGGATGCCGACGCCGGCAATCATGGCGATCACGGCGTAGGAGCCGCGCACACGGCGGTGCACCTGGCGCACCGCCTCGAAGATATCGGGCACGGTCAGCGTGTCGTCGTTGCCGGCACGCTGCATCTCGTGCGCCAGCACGTTGAGCAGCACCTCGGTATCGCTCTCGGTGTTGATATGGCGGTGGTCAGTCTCGAACAGTTCAGCGCGCAGGGCACGGGCATTGGTCAGGTTGCCGTTGTGCACCAGCACGATGCCGAACGGCGCGTTGACGTAGAACGGCTGGGCCTCTTCCTCGCTGTTGGCATTGCCCGCCGTGGGGTAGCGCACATGACCCAGACCGCAGTTGCCGGGCAGCGCACGCATGTTGCGGGTGCGGAACACGTCACGCACCATGCCCTTGGCCTTGTACATGAAGAACTTGCGATCCATTTGCGTGGCGATGCCAGCCGCATCCTGACCGCGGTGCTGCAACAGCAGCAAGGCATCATAGATCAGCTGGTTGACCGCCGACTGGTTGACCATTCCAACGATTCCACACATGTTTTCTACCCTTTCAAGGTGAGGGAAAGTCCAGGCCGGACCTGGGCGGATAGCCCAGGCCCCTGCCCTGCCGGCAACCAGGGCCGCATGGAGGGCGGCAGCCAGGGAGCCAGCGATTGCAGGGTTTCGGTCAGCATGCCGGCCGAAACAGAATTTTTCCACCAGTGCGTCTGGTGCATCGGGGTCATCCAGACCACGGCTGTCATGACCCACAGCAGCACCAGCGCACGTGCCACGCCAAAGCCGGCGCCCAGCAACTGGTCCACGCCACCCAGACCAATGCCACGCAGCAGGTTGCGCGAACCGCTGGTGAACAGGCCGATCAGCAGGATCGCCAGCACGAACACCAGCAGCATCGCCGTCCAGCGGGCGAATTGCGGATCAGCCATCCAGGGCCAGGAAGACGGCAGGTACGGAATCACCAGCGGCGCAGCCCAGCGCGCGATCAGGAAGGCGGCCAGCCAGGACAGCAGCGAACCGAGCTCGCGCACCATGCCGCGCGACCAGCCCAGCAGCATGGACAGCAGCAACACTACCAGACAGAAAGTGTCCAGTGTGCTCCACTGCTGAAAAATCGCCTCCATGCCCACGCCTTCGGATCAGATATGCAACACGGTCGTCCGGAAAGCGGCCATCAGTAGCTGTAGACCGAGACCGGCAGGCCGAGCGAACGCACCTTGTCGGCGACGCGATCCATTTCCTTGCGCGTGCTGAACGGTCCCATGCGCACGCGGGTAACGTCCTTGCCGTTGATCTTGACGACCTGGGTGTAGTTATTGAGGCCGGCAGCCGACAGCTGGCGACGCACCGCGGCGACCTTGCCATCCTCGACAAAGGCACCCACCTGCACCACGAAGCGTCCGGTCGCCGGGAAATCGGCACCCGGGCGGTTGGCGGCAGCGGCTTTCTCGGCAGCCGCCTTGTCTGCGGCAGCCTTCTCGCGCGCGGCCTTGTCGGCTGCGGCTTTCTCTGCTGCAGCCTTGTCACGGGCTGCTTTTTCGGCAGCCGCCTTGTCGCGTGCGGCCTTTTCTGCGGCTGCCTTGTCGGCTGCGGCCTTGTCACGGGCCGCCTTTTCGCGTGCAGCCTTGTCGGCAGCGGCTTTTTCTGCGGCTTCCTTCTCGGCAGCGGCCTTGTCGCGCGCGGCCTTGTCACGGGCAGCCTTTTCTTCGGCAGCCTTGTCACGCGCGGCCTTGTCGGCCGCCGCTTTTTCTGCAGCAGCCTGGTCGCGTGCAGCCTTGTCGGCGCGTTCGCGCTCGGCCCGGGCCTGCGCTTCACGTTCCTGCTCGATGCGCTTGCGTGCGGCTTCCTCGTCAGCGGCACGGGCGCGGGCCGCTTCTTCTTCGGCCAGGCGCAAGGTGGCTTCATCAGGGGTCTGGCTGGCAGCCAGCTGGGCCAGCGCCACGCTGGCGGCAGGCTCGGCGACGATCACCTCTTCATCGGCCGAGAGGCTGTTCTCGACGGCAACACTGGCCGAGCTGCTACCGGCAATATCGATCGCCATGTCGGCCGGCACGCTGCGCGGCGGTGCGCTGAAGACCAGCGGGAAGACGATCACGGCCGCCACCACCAGCACGGTCGCGCCAATCAGGCGCTGGCGCGCGCGGCGACTCAGCTCCTCGGTGGCAGGCGACACGCTGTTCTTGCCAGCGCGCCCCTTGTCAGGGCTGGCTTCAGGCTTGCCGGAATCGGGCGTGGAGGTGTTGCGACGGAAATTGAAGAAGGCCATGCATCAATCTGTAGTGAGGGATCAGGCGGCAGGCGGAGGATTCCCGGAGTCCGGCGAACCCGGCATGTGCGGGGCAGACAATTTGGGCAGCGGCTCGCTCAGCACATCACCTACCGTAAAGAACGATCCTGAAACCACGATTCTATCAGCCGGGTCCGCGGCTGCAATGGCTGCCTGCAGTGCCGCACGCGGCGAGGCGTGCTGGCTGGCTTCGGACGGCACGATGCGCGGCTGGCCGGCACAGTACTGCTGCCATTGCTGCAGCAGGTCTGCGTTGCTGGCGGCACGCGGCGTCGGCAGGTCGCAAAAGTACCATTTATCTACCACCGGGTGCAGGCGCTGCAGCATGTCACCGATGTCCTTGTCGGCCATGGCGCCAAACACCATGTGCGTGACCGGGTAATACGGCATGGCATCCAGGTTGGCCACCAGTGCCGCCACGGCATGCGGGTTGTGCGCCACGTCCAGCACCAGCGCCGGCTGACCCGGCACCATCTGGAAACGGCCCGGCAACTCCACCTGCGCCAGGCCCAGACGGATCGCCTGCGCCGGCAGCGGCAGGCGGTCGCGCAGGGCCGTCAGCGCTGCCAGCACGCCGGCGGCGTTCAGCATCTGGTTGGCGCCGCGCAGCGCCGGATAGGCCAGCGCCCGGTAACGGCGCTCACGGCCTTGCCAGTTCCACTGCTGCTGGTCGCCACCGGTGGTGAAATCGCGGCCCACCAGCCAAAGATCGGCGCCAATCGCCGCGGCATGGTCGATGATGCTTTGCGGCGGCACCGGATCGCTGACGATGGCCGGCTTGCCGGCGCGCATGATGCCGGCCTTCTCGTAACCGATGGCCTCGCGGTTGTCACCGAGGAATTCGGTGTGATCGACGTCAATGCTGGTGATGATGGCGCAATCGGTATCGACCAGGTTGACGGCGTCCAGCCGGCCACCCATGCCGACTTCCAGGATCACCACGTCCAGCTTGGCCTGCGCCAGCGCATCCAGGATCGCCAGCATGGTGAATTCGAAATACGTCAGGCTAGTATCGCCACGTGCTTTTTCCACCGCCTCGAAGTGGCGCACCAGCGCAGCTTCGTTCAGCTGCTGGTTGTCGATCTTGCAGCGCTCGGTGAAATGCACCAGGTGCGGCGAGGTGAACAGGCCGGTGCGGTAGCCGCCATGGCGCAGCATGGATTCGAGCATGGCGCAGGTCGAGCCCTTGCCGTTGGTGCCCGCCACGGTAAACACCGGGCAGTCAAAGCGCAGGCCGGCGCCGTCGTGCAGACGTTCGGCCACGCTGCGCAGGCGCTCCAGCCCCAGGTCGATGGTGGTGGAATGCAGGTTCTCGCAGTGGCTCAGCCACTGGTCCAGGGTGTCATAGGTTTGCATGGGCGCCATTTTCCCAGACTGCGCACCATAATGGACGGCATGACGAGCAAAACACCCACTTCCATCATGCTGTACGGCATTCCCAACTGCACCTCGGTCAAGAAAGGCCGTGTCTGGCTGGACGAGCAGGGGCTGCCCTACACCTTCCACGACTTCAAGAAACAGGGCGTACCGGCTGATGCGCTGCAGCGCTGGGTCGATGCGGTCGGCTGGGAAACACTGGTCAACCGCAAGGGCACGACCTGGCGCAAGCTGGATCCGGCGCAGCAGGAGGCGGTGCAGGATGCGGCCAGCGCCCAGGCGCTGATGCTGGAGCAGTCCAGCGTGATCAAGCGCCCGGTGATCGACTGGGGCAACGGCCGCATCACGGTCGGCTTCACGCCAGAAGCCTGGCCGGCAGCCTGAATCCGTTCAGAGGCGAATCAGCGGTGGAATTCGCCCTGTGCTTCTGGCTGCGACACCACCTCCAGGATACGCAGTTCCAGCTTGCGGCCGCCCGGCACCTGCCAGGCAATAGTTTCACCCACGCTCAGGCCGAGCAGCGCGCTGCCAACCGGCGTCAGCACCGAGATGCTGTCAGGCGCGGTCGCATTGTGCGGATAGACCAGCGTCAGCGAGCGGTGCTGACCGGTCCCCAGATCCTCGAACTTGACGGTGGTGTTCATCGTCACCAGGCCCGGCGGCACCTCGCTCGGCTCCACCACATTGGCACGCAGCAGCTCCGACTCCAGCGCCTCGATGCCAGGCACATTCTGGGCGGCATCCGACTCCAGAAGCGTTTCAATACGCTCGTAGTCAAGGCTGGAGATCGTGATGGGAGAATTGGAGGTGCTCATAGGGACAGAAAGACGACAGGGGAAACGGAACAAGACGGCTATGATAGCCAATAGCCCTCACCCCCACCAAGTCGCAGCGAATCAGTGCGACTTTGCCCGCCACCCTGCCCGACCATGATCGACTACCTGCTGTTGCACTGGAAAAGCCTGCTGGCATCGCTCTGGCTGGTCACCGGTATCTACCTGGCCTTGCGCATCATCTGGCAGCAGCGCGCCCCGGTGGCGACGCTGGCCTGGATCATGATTCTCGGGCTGGTGCCGCCCGTCGGCATCCTGGTGTATCACCTGTTCGGTCCCACGCGCGTGAACCGGCAGACGCTGCGCCGGACGCGCAGCCGCATCCTGCTGGCTTCCGAAAACGACATGGACAAGCTGCTGGAGGGCGAATTCAGCCCGTCCGTCACCGAGCGCCAGCACCAGCGCCTGATCGAGGCCGCCTGCGGCATTCCGGTATCGAGCTGCTCGCGCACCGAGCGCCTGCGCAATGGCGACGCCACCTTCAGCGCCATCCTGCAGGCTGTGGCCGAGGCCAGGCTGCACATCCATCTCGAATACTATATTTTCGATCCCGACGCCACCGGCAGCGCACTGCTGGACGCCCTCACGACCAAGGCGCGCGAAGGCGTGCGTGTGCGCTTGCTGGTAGATGGCCTCGGTTCCGCACGCCTGCTGGGCCGGCGTGGCCGCGCCCTGCTGCAGGCCTTCCGCGACGCCGGCGGCGAGCTGGCGGTCTTCCACCCGGCGCGGCTGCATCGCATGCTGCCCTTTGTCAACCTGCGTACGCACCGCAAGATCCTGGTCGTCGACGGCCATATCGGTTTTACCGGCGGCATCAACGTCACCGATGACGGCTGCGAGAAGCAGAATCCCGACAGCGCCTATCGCGACACGCACTTGCGCCTGGAAGGCGCTGCGGTGCGCTGGCTGCAGTACACCTTCATGCAGGACTGGGTCTATGCCAGCGGCCGGCACCAGTTCGAGGTCAATGTGTTCCCGCCGCAGGAGCCCGGCGAGCATGCGGTGCAGGTGCTGGCCTCCGGCCCGGACAGCGGGCGCGAGGCGATCCACCGCAGCATGCTGCACGCCATCAACATGGCCAAGGTGCGCATCCTGCTGACCACACCCTACTTCGTGCCGACCGAACCGGCCTTCTATGCCCTGATCAATGCCGCGCTGCGCGGTGTCGATGTGCAGATCATGGTGCCGATGCGCAGCGATTCCTTTCTGGTCACCTGGGCGGCACGCTCGTACTTCGGCGCACTGCGCACTGTCGGCGTGAAGATCTTCGAATACCAGGGCAAGGGCATGCTGCACGCCAAGACGCTGGTCGTGGACGACGAATACAGCATGATCGGCACCGCCAACTTTGACAACCGCAGTTTCCTGCTCAACTTCGAGAATGGCGTGGTGCTGTATGGCGAGGAGATGAACGCCATCCTGGCAGAAGATTTTGCCGATGACCGCACCCGTGCGCGCTATGTCACGCAGGAGATCATGGACCAGCGTTCGCAGTGGCACGAACGCATGCTGACCGCCTTCGCCCGTCTGCTTTCCCCGCTGCTCTAGCCGCCACCTGTACAAAAGCGGTAACATTCAGGCTTTGGCGCCATCAGCTGCCATGTCTCATGTCTGATCGATTCCCCCATGACTACCATCCTGAACAATGTGGCCCTGGACGCCAAGGCCAATGTGTACTTTGACGGCAAGTGCGTTTCGCACAGCTTTACCCTGGCCGACGGCACGCGCAAGTCGGCCGGCGTGGTCCTGCCGGCCACGCTGACCTTTGGCACCGCCGCCCCGGAAATCATGGAATGCGTGCACGGTGACTGCGAGTACAAGCTGGCCGGCAGCGACAGCTGGCAGCGCTGCAGCGCCGGCGAATCGTTCAGCATTCCGGGCGACAGCTCCTTCGACATCCGCGTGGAAGAGGCCTTCCACTACATCTGCCACTACGGCTGATCCCCTTTCCGATTTTCCAGACACACCATGTCCAATACGATCCTGCAAAACATTCCCGTCGGCCAGAAGGTCGGCATCGCCTTCTCCGGTGGCCTGGACACCAGCGCCGCCCTGCTGTGGATGCGCCAGAAGGGTGCGGTTCCCTACGCCTACACCGCCAACCTCGGCCAGCCCGATGAAGATGACTACGAAGCCATCCCGCGCAAGGCCTCCGAGTACGGTGCCGAGAAGGCGCGCCTGATTGACTGCCGCACGCAGCTGGCCCACGAAGGCATCGCCGCGATCCAGTGCGGCGCCTTCCACGTCAGCACCGGTGGCATCTACTACTACAACACCACGCCGCTGGGCCGCGCCGTGACTGGCACCATGCTGGTTGCCGCGATGAAGGAAGACGACGTCAACATCTGGGGTGACGGCTCGACATACAAGGGCAATGACATCGAGCGCTTCTACCGCTACGGCCTGCTGACCAACCCGGCTCTGAAGATCTACAAGCCCTGGCTGGACCAGAACTTCATCGACGAACTCGGCGGCCGCAAGGAGATGAGCGAGTTCCTGATCAAGAACGGCTTCGACTACAAGATGAGCGTAGAGAAAGCCTACTCCACCGACAGCAACATGCTGGGTGCCACGCACGAAGCCAAGGACCTGGAAGAGCTGAACAGTGGCGTGCGCATCGTCAGCCCGATCATGGGTGTCGCCTTCTGGAAGCCGGAAGTCGAGGTACAGGCCGAAGAAGTGCGCGTGCGCTTCGAGGAAGGCGTGCCGGTGGCGCTGAACGGCCGCGAGATCCACGATCCGGTCGAGTTGTTCCTGGAAGCCAACCGCATCGGCGGTCGCCACGGCCTGGGCATGAGCGACCAGATCGAGAACCGCATCATCGAAGCCAAGAGCCGCGGCATCTACGAGGCTCCCGGCATGGCGCTGCTGCACATCGCCTACGAGCGCCTGGTGACCGGCATCCACAACGAGGACACCATCGAGCAGTACCGTATCAACGGCCTGAAGCTGGGCCGCCTGCTGTACCAGGGCCGCTGGTTCGACCCGCAGACCCTGATGCTGCGCGAAACTGCCCAGCGCTGGGTGGCGCGCGCCATTACCGGCGAGGTGACGCTGGAACTGCGCCGCGGCAACGACTACTCGATCCTGAACACCGAATCGCCCAACCTGACTTACGCGCCCGAACGCCTGAGCATGGAGAAGGTCGAGAACGCGCCGTTCAGCCCGGCCGACCGCATCGGCCAGCTGACCATGCGCAACCTGGATATCGTCGACACGCGCGGCAAGCTGGGCATCTATGCCAACAGCGGCCTGCTGCAACTGGGCGAAGGCGCCGCGATGCTGAAGCTGGAAGGCAAGAAGGGCTGATCGCTCTCCAGTACAAGACAAAACGCCTGGCAGTTTGCGCTGCCAGGCGTTTTTCATGGGCGATGCCGGCAGCGTCATGGCTGCCGACAGCGGATCATCAGCGCTTCAGGAACGCGCTGCCAATCTTCAGCAGGTCACCGATACCGACCTGGCCATCACCGTCCTGATCCAGCACTGCGTTCAGCAGGCCGCCACCCAGGCCACCCTGCTGCTGCACCTGGGCACGTTCCTGACCCAGCATGCCACCCAGGCTGCCGGAGTTCATGCCGCCGGCCATCACGCGGCTGGCCAGGAAGGACATCACGATAGGCGCCAGGATCTTGAGCAGCTGGCCGGACTGGCCGGAGCTCATGCCGCTGACCTGGCCCAGGCCAGCTTCGGCGCGCGGCTGGGCGCCACCAAAGATATGGCCCAGGATGCCGCCGCCATCCAGCTGGCGACCGGCCGGCTGGCCACCGCCGAGCATGGAACCGAGCAGGCCACCCAGATCCAGACCGCCGGCAGACGCACTGCCCATGTGGTCGCGCTGCAGCGCATTGAACAGGCTGTCAGCGCCCTGCTGCGTCTGGGCATTCTGGCCCAGGGCACCCACGATCATCGGAATCGCTGCCGAAATGGCATCGCTGGTCTGGGACGGGCTGGCACCCAGCTGGCCGGCGATCTGGCCCAGGCGGTCGCCTTGCAGTTGTTGCAGCAGGTCATTGACGATGGAGTTGCTCATGGCGGGTTCCTTGCAAAAGACAGAAAGATTCCATGATACGACGAGCGTCAGGACAACGTCGCATCAGGACGGAAGAAT
>JAAYCV010000034.1 GCA_012729605.1 Ramlibacter sp.
CCTTCACCTCCTACGGCACCCAACTGTTCTGGCCGCTGCCGGTGCATCCGGCCATGTGGTCCAGCCTCTTCATCATCGATCCGGCCTATACGCTGTGGCTGCTGCTCGCCGTGATCGCCGCCTGGTGGCTGCGCGAGCGCAGGCTGGCGCAGCAGCTGCTCGTCGCCAGCCTGATCGTATCCAGCAGCTACCTGGCCTGGTCGCTGGCGGCCAAATCAATGGTGGACCGCGCCGCACAGGCTACCCTCGCGCCCATGGGCCTGGCCGAGGCGCCACGCTTCTCGGTCGCTGCACCGTTCACCAGCCTGCTCTACCGCGTCGTCGTCATGACGCCGGACGGCTACCTGATCGGTGATCGCGCTGTACTGGCCGACCAGGGCCCGATGCGTTTCAGCGCGCATCGCTCCGACACCGCCGCGCTACAGGCCGCCAGCCACATCCCCGCCGTGCAGGAGCTGAGCTGGTTCAACCGCGGCTATATGCGCGCCCAGGTGCGCGATGGCCAACTGGTGCTGAGTGACCTGCGCATGGGCATCGACCCGAACTACAGTTTCAACTTTGCCGTGGCGCAACAAGCTGGCCAGCAATGGCAGGCGCTGGACATGCCACAACGCGTGCGCGCCAGCGGCCCCGGAGCGCTGTCACGCGCCAACCTGGGCATGCTCTGGCGCGGCACCTGGGAGCGCGCCCTGCAGGGCACGCAGGGCTGATCCCCTGCTTCAGCGGTTCTTCTCAGCCGACAGCACCTGGCCGCTGGCGGCATCCACCAGCACCTCGTACTTCTGCTGGGGCGTCACGACATCCACTTCGTACAGCAGCTGGCCTTTCTCGCGCTCCAGATCGACCTTGACCGCCTTGCCACCGGCATAGAGTTTTTCTGCATTGCTGGCTGCCTGGGCGGCAGTCACCTTCACGCCCTGCAGCTTGTCGGCGGCACCCCTGGCCTGCTTGTCCCGCGTGGACAGCACCGCGCCATCGACGGCGTCAATCTTGACCTCGTGCTTGCTGTCAGCGCCCAGCAGCTTGACCTCGTAATAGGCCTGCTGCTGGCCCTGTTCCAGCTCCAGTTCCACCGCCTTGCTGCCCTGCACCTGCAACTCGGCGGTGACCAGTGCCTGCTCGGCACTGACGCGAATCGCCTGCAGCTGGCTGGCATCCAGGGAACTGGCCAGTGCCACGCTGCCCAGGGCAGATGCGCCCAGCAGGGTGGCCAGAATGGTCGTGGTGATACGGTTACGGGTAGACATCATGAACTCCTTGTAGTTGCTGCGGTGGCATGAGGGCCACCGACAGCGTCATGATGTGCCGCCAACCTTAGGGCTGGCTGATGGCTGGCCGCCGTTGCCAGCCGTTACAGCAGCCGGAACGCCGCCATCGCCACCAGCGTGGGCGGAATCGCCGCCACCAGCAGCCAGAAGAAGTGAATCGCGCCGTTCGGGAAGTGTTCCTTCAGGATCGCGGCACCGGCCGGGTTGGGCGCGTTGGCGATCAGCGTCAGGCCGCCACCAGTCACGGCACCGGCCACCAGCGCCAGCTTGAACTCTTCGCTCAGGCCGTCCACCAGCGAGCCCAGATAGGTCAGCGCGGCGTTATCGGTAATCGCCGTCAGGCCGGTAGCCACGAAGAAGACCGAATCGGCACTCAGGCTCATCAGCAGCGGCTGCAGCCACCACTGCTGCAGGCCGCCCAGCACCACCAGGCCAGCCAGGAAGAAGGCCACCAGCAGCGCCTCGCGCAGGATCAGCGGCGACTGGTGACGGGTGTAGGCTGCGGTAAAGCCGAGGAAGAACAGCAGCAGGCCCATGAACACCACCGGATGGTGCGCCGTGATCACCACGCCGGCCAGGAACAGGATGTGCACCAGCATCACGATCAGCGGCACGCGTGCCGTGCTGGTCTCGGTATCGGTCTTCAGGCGCACCAGTTCGCGCTGCAGGATCAGCGTCACGGCCAGGGCATTGAAGAACACGGCAATCGCCGCGCGCCAGCCAAAGTGCGTGAGCATGTAGGTGATGTCCCAGTTCCACTTGGCCGCCACCATCAGCACCGGCGGCGCGGCAAATGGCGTCAGCACGCCGCCAATCGAGATGTTGACGAACAGCACGCCCAGCGTGGCGTACTTGAGCATGCTGCTGACGGGCTGCTTGAAGATGGTGTCACGCAGCAGCAGCGCCGCCAGCGTCATGGCAGCCGGCTCGGTAATGAAGGAACCCAGCAGTGGCACAAAGGACAGCAGCACGAAATACATCGCCATGGTGCGCGGCAGCGGAATCAGCCGCGCCAGCGCATGCACGCCTGCTGTGGCCATGTCCAGGATCGGGCGTGTAGCCGCCACCACCATGATCACGAACACGAACATCGGCTCGGTGAAGTTGCGTGATTCGACGTATTCCAGCGCCTGTTGTGGGCCGGTCAGGATCAGCATGACCACCACCATGACCATGGCCCAGAAGCCGAACACGACCTCGACTTCGCCCAGCAGATGCCAGACGCCGCCATGGCGCGGATTCTTGTGCGCCAGATCGTGGAAGAACTTGGTGGAGAAGGTGTGCAGCAGCGCCAGGGCAAAAATGCAGGCAGCCACGATCTGCACGGTAGAGGGATTGAGGGTTTCCATAGGGTCGACAAAACTCCGCGTGGCGGCCCGACCAGCGCAAGACAAACCTGTCAGGCACCCCATGTGCCAGACACCCAACTGATGATTTTAACCTATCACGTAGACCAATTTCTGCTAGCGGAAAAACGCGTAGCCGACCAGCACTGCCGCCACGATGCCAACCAGGTCGGCAAACAGCGCGCAGCCGAGTGCGTAGCGCGTGTCCTTGATCCCAACGCTGCCAAAGTAGACCGCCAGCACGTAAAAGGTGGTTTCGGTCGATCCCTGGATGATGGCGGCGACCTGCGCCGGGAAGGACGCCACACCATGCGCCTGCATCACGTCCACCATCAGCCCGCGTGCGCCGGAGCCGGACAGGATCTTCATCAGGCCCACCGGCAGCGCCGGCAGGAAATCGGTCGGCAGGCCGAAGGCGGTGATGAGGCTGGCAATGCCTTGCAGGATCCAGTCCATGCCGCCAGCCGCGCGGAACACCGCAATGCCGCACAGCATCGCCACCAGGTAGGGAATGATCTGCACCGCCACGCCAAAGCCTTCCTTGGCGCCATCGACAAAGGTTTCGTAGACCGGGATGCGGCGCACCGCGCCGGCCAGCAGGAACAGCACCACCAATGACAGGATCACGCCACTGCCGATGGCGCCGACCAGCTGCGAGGCCTGCTCCGCCGGCAGCCCGGTCAGCCACCAGCTCAGAGCGCCGATCAGCGCGCCAAACAGCAGCACCGGCAGCCAGATCGCCGGCTTCCACACCGGCAGGCGCTGGATCAGTGCCACCAGCAGCAGTGCCGCCAGCAGCGAGATCGAGGTCACCACCAGCGTCGGCAGGAAGATGTCAGCAGCGTTGAAACCACTCAGGCCCTGCTGCATGGCGATGGTCTGGCGGATCGCGATCACCGAGGTCGGGATCAGCGTCAGGCCGGCGGTGTTCAGCACCAGGAACAGGATTTGCGCGTTGGTGGCGCGCTCCGGCTGTGGGTTGAGCGACTGCAGCTCCTGCATCGCCTTCAGGCCCAGCGGCGTGGCGGCATTGTCCAGCCCCAGCATGTTCGCCGAGATGTTCATCGTCATCGCGCCCTGCGCCGGGTGGCCGGAGGGCACGCCGGGAAACAGGTGGCGGAACAGCGGGTTCACGCCGTGCGCCAGCAGATTGATCAGGCCGGCGCGCTCGCCCACGCGCAGCAGGCCCAGCCAGAGCGCCATCATGCCGGTCAGGCCGAGTGCAATCTCGAAGCCAGACTTGGCGGCATCGAACAAGGCGGTGAGCAGACGCGAGAACGCCTCCAGATCCCCCTGCAGCAGCTGCCACAGCGCGATCAGGAATGCCGAAACAAAAAAACCCAGCCAGACGAGATTGAGGACCATGCGTACCCAGTGCGCGCAGCGCCGGCTCCGTGGGGAACCGGCCTGCGTTGCCAGCGCCTTACAGCTGGTAGGTCACCAGACGGAAATCCGGATCATCCGGATAGGGCTTGATGCTGAAGCCGAGCGAGCGCATCAGCTTCAGCATATTGCTGTTGCTGGTCAGCACCAGGCCGATGATCTCGCGCAGGCCCTTGTCGCGTGCCACGTCCATGATGGAGCGCATCATGCGCGAGCCCATGCCCTTGCCGGACATGTCGTCAGCGATCAGCAGCGAGAACTCACAGGTGCTGCTGTCGGGATTGGTGACATAGCGCACCACGCCAACTAGGCGCTCCTGCTCGGTCACCTTGCCGTCCGGGCTGATCTCGCGCTCGTCCAGTATCGCCACCAGCGCCATTTCGCGGTCGTAGTCGATCAGCGAGAACTTGGCCAGCATGCCGGGCGAGAGCTCGGTCAGTGCGGAGACGAAGCGGTTGTAGCGGCTTTCCGGGCTCAGGCCGCGCACCAGCTCCTGGAGCATCTGGCCATCGTCCGGGTGAATCGCGCGGATCGTGTAATGGCCGCCGCCACGCAGCGGCCATTCCTGCTTGAAGTGCGCCGGGTACGGCAGGATCGACAGATGCTGGTAGGGGCGCGCCGTGGCCGTGGTGTTGCCGACCACGATGCGCGCATCCACTGCCACCGCGCCGTTGGCGTCCACGATGATCGGGTTGATGTCCATTTCACGCAGCTGCGGCAGTTCGCACACCATCTCGGAAACGCGCAGCAGCACCTGCTCCAGCAGCTCGCGGTCCACCGCGCTGGCACCGCGCCAGTTGCCCAGCGTGGCCGAGACGCGCGAGCGGTCGATCATGTGGCGCGCCAGGAACTGGTTGAGCGGCGGCAGCTCCATGGAGCGGTCGCGATACAGTTCGATCATGGTGCCGCCGGCACCGAAGGCGATCACCGGGCCAAAGGCCTCATCGGTCACCACGCCGATATACAGCTCGCGGCCGCGCACATGGCTGGCCATGCGCTGCACCGTGATGCCGTTGATGCGCGCCGACGGCTGCTTGCGGCGCACGTTTTCCATCATGTCCTCGTAGACATCGCGCACGCCGATGGCGTTCATCACGTTCAGCG
>JAAYCV010000035.1 GCA_012729605.1 Ramlibacter sp.
ACTCCGGGCCGGACAGCAGCGCCTCGAAACCATGCGCCGCGTCGGAACCGACCACCACCACCTGCTGCAGCGTCGGCAGCTCCGGCTTCAGCGCCATCGCCATGCCTTCGTAATCGAAACCGCGGAACACCTTGGGCACCACCAGCAGCTTCGCTTCGGCGTGGCCGATCATGAACTTCAGTTCCCGCTCGCGGAAGATGTGCATCATCGGGTTCAGCACCGCGCCAATGCGCGAACAGGCCAGGTACAACAGCGTGAACTGCCAGCAGTTGGGCAGCTGCATCGCCACCACGTCGTTGCGGCCAATACCGAGTCGCGTCAGGCCCACGGCGATGCGGTCTGCCATCTGGCCCATCTCGCGGTAGGTGAATCGGCGCGTGCTGTTGCGGTCCAGGCTGATCGAGGTCAGCGCCAGCTTGTCCGGATGCTGCGCCACGCAGGCATCCAGGTAGTCGTTGATGGTGCGGTCCTGCCACAGGCCCTGCGCGATGCTTTCTTCCCGGCGTGCGGGCAGCAATACGGCGTCAAAATCCATGTCTGTCTCCTGCTCTGGTAAGGGGTAATGCGACGGCTCTCAGGCCGGTACCGCATGGCGCCCGGCCTTGGTCCGGGCAATGATGGTCTTCATGATCTGGGCCGTACCGTCACCGATCTGGAAGCCCATCACATCGCGCAGGCGCTGTTCCATCACGCCGCGGTCGTAACCTCCGTGACCGAACATCAGCAGGCACTGATGGATCACTTCATAGGACAGCTTGGGCCCCCACCACTTGCACATGGCGGCCTCGGCCGTATGCGGCAGGCCGCGATCCTTGGACCACAGCGTCTGCAGGCACAGCAGGCGCGCAGCGGCGACCTGGGTTTCGTAGTTGGCCAGCGGGTGTGACACGCCCTGGAAGGCCGACAGCGGCTTGCCGAAGGCTTCACGCTCGGCCACGTACTCCCAGGTCTCTTCCAGCGCCACCTGCGCCACCGCCAGCACCTGCAGGCCGATCAGCGCGCGCGAGAAATCAAAGCCCTGCATCACCTGCACAAAGCCCTTGTTCTCCTCGCCCAGCCGGTGGTTCACCGGCACGCGCACGTTCTCGAAGAAGATCGAACCGCGACCGATGGCGCGCTGGCCGTGGCAGTCAAAGCGGTTGGTGGTGATGCCTGGCAGGTCCATCGGCACCAGCAGCGCGGTCACGCCGTGCGCCGCCGATTCGATGCTGCCGGTGCGGCCAAACACCACGGCGGCATCGGCCTGGTCGGCGGCGGAGATCGAGGTCTTCTCGCCGTTGATCACGTACTCGTCACCCACGCGCTCGACGCGCAGGCGCAGGTTGGCGGCGTCGGAGCCACCGCGCGGCTCGGTCAGCGCAATCGCAAACAATGCCTCGCCCTGCGTCAGCTTTTCCAGCCAGGGGCGTACCACCTCGGGCTGGCCATGGTGCGACAGGATCTGGCCGTTGAGCGAAGCCAGCAGGTTGATGTAGCTGATGCTCAGGTCGGCGCGGGCGATCTCTTCGTGGATCACGCCAGCCGCCAGGCAACCCATGCCCTGACCGCCAAACTCCTCGGGCAGCTCCGGCGCGATGAAGCCCAGCTCGCCCATTTCCTTCATCAGGGTGCGGTCCAGCACGCGTGTATCGTCACGCTCCAGAAAGCCCGGTGCCACGCGCTCGGTGGCGAAACGGCGGGCGTGTTCGGCAATCGCCTGCAGGTCCTCGTCGATATAGGGATTCATGCGCTTTGTCTCCAGTGGTCTTGTCGTTTTCGGGCGGCAGTCAGCCGGCACGGGTGCCAGACACCCATGCCAGGCGGGGCTGCAGCCCCATCAGCAGCGGTTGGCGGGAATTACTTGAAGTGCTTGCGGAACTCGGGCTTGCGCTTTTCCTTCAGCGCATTCACGCCCTCGCGCGACTCTTCGGTGTCGTAGTACAGCTTGAGCGCGTACATGCCCATGCCGGCAATACCGCTCTGGTGCGCGGTGTCCATGTTGAAGCTGCGCTTGGCAATCGCGATGGCCGTCGGGCTGCGCTCGCAAATCGTCTCGGCCCATTCCTGCACCGTGGCATCGAGCTGCTCATGCGGCACGCAGATATTGGCCAGGCCCATGTCCACGGCTTCCTGGCCGCTGTAGCGCTTGTTCAGGTACCAGATCTCGCGCGCCTTTTTCTCGCCGACGACGCGCGCCAGGAAGGCGGTGCCGTAGCCGGGATCGACCGAGCCCATCTTGGGGCCGACCTGGCCGAAGATGGCCTTCTCGGACGCAATCGTCAGGTCACAGATGGTGCACAGCACGTTGCCGCCGCCAATCGCATAGCCCTGCACGCGGGCGATCACCGGCTTGGGCACATCGCGAATCGCCGTGTGCAGCTCTTCCATCGGCAGACCGATGGTGCCGCGGCCGTCGTAGTTGCCGTCGTGCGCCGACTGGTCACCACCAGTGCAGAAGGCCTTGTCGCCAGCGCCGGCCAGCACGATGCAGCCGACTTCGCGGTCGTAACCGGCCTTGTTCAGCGCCTTGATGATCTCGTCACAGGTGGTGCCGCGGAAGGCGTTCATCTTGTCCGGGCGGTTGATCGTGATCCAGGCCACGCCGTTGCGCACTTCGTACAGGATGTCTTCGAACTGGATGTCCTTGCTCATGGGGTTGTCTCCGTCAGGTGGTGTGTAGATATCTGGGGAAAAATGGCGCTTAGCCGTTCATGGTCAGGCCGCCGGACACCGACACCACCTGGCCGGTGATGAAGGCGGCATCGTCGCTGCCAAAGAAAGCGATGGCATTGGCCAGGTCATCGCCCTGGCCCAGGCGACCCATCGGGATCGCCTTGGTGAAAGCCTCGATCAGCTTTTCCGGGTTGGCCGCACCTTCGGCCACGCCGGCCAGCAGTGCGGTATCGGTCGGGCCCGGGCAGACCACGTTGAAGGTGATGCCCTGGCGGGCGTGCTCGCGCGCCAGCGTCTTGCTGAAGGCGACCAGGCCACCCTTGCAGGCGGCATAGACGGCTTCGCCGGAAGAACCGACGCGGGCCGCATCAGACGCGACGTTGACGACGTGGCCGCGCTTGCGCTCGACCATGCCGGGCAGCACGGCGTGGTGCATGTTCAGCGCACCGACCAGGTTGATGGCGATCAGCTTGTCCCATTCGCCGGCATCGGTTTTCAGGAAAGGCTTGAACACGTCCCAGCCGGCGTTGTTGACCAGGGTGTCGATCGGACCAAAGGTGGCGATGGTGTCGGCCACGGCCTGATCGACGCCGGCGCGATCGGTGATGTCGCAGCGGAAGGCCTGCGCCTGGCCGCCGGCAGCGCGGATTTCCTGAGCCACTTTCTCGGCGGCGTCCAGGTTCATGTCGAACACGGCGACCTTGGCACCTTCGGCGGCCAGGCGGCGGCAGGTGGCACTGCCGATTCCGCCGCCGCCACCGGTCACAATAGCGGTCTGGTTGTCATAACGTTGCATGGCTGTCTCCTTCGGGAATGTACGGGGCGTTGTGGACTGGTCTTGTTGGCTTTTATGCAAACATGTTGTCATAATAAACACGACAACATGTTTGCGCAAGCATCTCTGAACTAGTGGTTTTCCCCATGAATAATAATGAAGCGACACGCCTGGAACTGGCCAACCGGATTTTCTTCAGACTGTATCAATGTGCAAATATGTTGCATAAAACCGGCTCCCGCGCGGTCGAGGCAGAAGGCCTGACGACACAGCAGTGGGCGGTGCTGGGTGCGCTCTCGCGCGAGAGCGTGCGCCAGGGGATGGCGCTGGGCGACCTGGCGCGCTACCTGATGGTGAGCCGGCAAAACCTGTCCGGCCTGATCAGCCGCATGGAGCGCGACCGGCTGGTGCAGGTGGTGCCGGACGAGAAGGATCGCCGCTCACGCCTGGTGGTGATGACGGCGCATGGCCAGGATATCTGGCAGGTACAGGCACAGGACAAGATCCACGCCTACTATGAAGCGGTGCTGGGGGATTTTTCTGTCACCGACATGACGCACACCCTGCACTACCTGATCCGCATGCTGGAAAGCATGGACCGCGTGGATGCCCAGCAGCTGGGCGGACGCGACCCCGAGCCGGACGAGAACGTTCCGGATCTTTGACTTTATTGACAGGACTGACCCATGGATTTTCTGCAGCTTGACCAACCCGCCGAGGGCGTAGCCCGTATCACCATCCACCGCCCCGAGGTGCGCAATGCACTGAATCAGGCCGTGCGCGAACAGCTGGCGGAGCAGTTCCGCCGCCTCGGGCAGGATGCCAGCGTGCGCGCAATTGTGCTGACCGGTGGCGAGAAGGTGTTTGCCGCCGGCGCCGACCTGACCGAGTTTGCCGATAAGAGCGCGGTGCAGATGCAGCAGCGCACCGTGCACCTGCTGTGGCAGGCGATTGCCGAGTGCCCGAAGCCGATCGTGGCCGCGGTGAATGGCTACGCGCTGGGTGGCGGCTGCGAGCTGGCGATGCACGCCGACATCATCGTGGCGGGACGCAATGCCACCTTTGGCCAGCCGGAGATCCGCGTGGGCGTGATGCCGGGTGCTGGCGGCACACAGCGCCTGACGCGCGCCATTGGCAAGTTCCAGGCGATGAAGTTTCTGCTGACCGGCCTGCCGTTCAAGGGTGAAGAGGCTTTCACCATGGGCCTGGCGAGCGAGGTGGTGGATGACGAGCAGGTGCAGGCGCGTGCGCTGGAGCTGGCCACGCTGATTGCCGGCATGCCGCCGATGGCGGCGACGCAGATCAAGGAAGTGGTG
>JAAYCV010000213.1 GCA_012729605.1 Ramlibacter sp.
GGATCGCCGAGTTAAACGAGCAACTTGCAGGGCGATACCTTCATGCGATTGTCGCATGGATGTGGCGTATTCACCACGAATACCCGGACGGGCCGCCTTTCTGGCACACCGGCTCCACTGCTAAAGCGTTCGCCATCGTTCTTTTGGCAACGCGTTCCGTGCCACTACAAGGACTTTTACAAGCATGGCGAACGATTACCTCTTCACCTCCGAATCCGTTTCCGAAGGCCACCCCGACAAGGTGTCCGACCAGATCTCCGATGCCATCCTGGACGCCTGCCTGGCGCAGGATCCGCTCAGCCGCGTGGCCGCCGAGACCCTGACCAACACCGGTCTGGTGGTGCTGGCCGGCGAGATCACCACCGATGCCACGGTCGACTATATCGATGTGGCACGCGAAACCATCAAGCGCATCGGTTACGACAACTCCGAATTCGGCATTGACCACAAGGGTTGTGCCGTGCTGGTCGCCTACGACAAGCAGAGCCAGGACATTGCCCAGGGCGTGGATGCTGCCTATGACGACCCGCTCAACATCGGCGCCGGCGACCAGGGCCTGATGTTCGGTTTTGCCTGCGACGAAACGCCCGAGCTGATGCCCGCGCCCATCCATTACGCGCACCGCCTGATGGAGCGCCAGGCGCAGCTGCGCAAGAGCGGCAAGCTGCCCTTCCTGCGTCCGGACGCCAAGGCGCAGGTCACCATGCGCTACGTGGATGGCAAGCCGACCACGGTGCAGACCGTGGTCGTGTCCAGCCAGCACAGCCCCGAGATGAGCCTGGACGAGAAGACCATGAAGCCGGCCTTTATCGAGGCGGTGATCGAGGAAATCATCAAGCCGGTGATTCCGGCCGAGCTGCTGCAAGGCACCGAGTACCTGATCAACCCGACCGGCCGCTTTGTCGTGGGTGGCCCGCAGGGCGACTGCGGCCTGACCGGCCGCAAGATCATTGTCGATACCTACGGCGGCGCCTGCCCGCACGGCGGCGGCGCCTTCAGCGGCAAGGACCCGACCAAGGTGGACCGTTCTGCTGCCTACGCGGCACGCTACGTGGCCAAGAACATCGTGGCGGCTGGCCTGGCCAGCACCTGCGAGGTGCAAGTGTCCTACGCGATTGGCGTGGCACGCCCGATCAACATCACGGTCTATACCAAGGGCACCGGCGTGATCGACGACCACCGCATCGAGGCACTGGTGCAGGAGCACTTTGACCTGCGTCCGCGCGGCATCATCCAGATGCTGGACCTGCAGCGCCCGATCTACGCCAAGACCGCCGCCTACGGCCACTTTGGCCGCAATGAGCCGGAGTTCAGCTGGGAGCAGACCGATCGCGCGGCGGTGCTGCGTGCGGCGGCTGGGCTGTAAGCTGACGGGCTGGGCCTGACATGACTAGGAGCGCTGCGGCGCTCCTTTTTTGTGGGTCCATTGCCTGTCGCACAACAACAAGGGGGCGCCGAAGCGCCCCCTGCTGACTCACACTGACTTGACGATCAGAAGCGGTAGCCCACTTTCACGCCGACGGCCACGGCGTTGTTATCCTTGAAGTCGCCGTCATAGGCCGGAGTGCCGGTCTTGGAGCTGACCTGCGCCTTGGCATCGCCCAGCCACAGATACTTGGCACCAGCGGACACGTAGAAGTTCTTGGTCGGGCTGTACTGCACACCGGCACCGATGTTCCAGTTGCCATCGACCGGACCCAGGGTAGTGGCGTATTCGCCGGTACCACTATCCCAGCCCAGGGACACGTTGCCGGCCCACTTGTCGTTGAACTTGCGGCCCACGCCTACGTTGGCGCTGTACTGGTCCTTGTCATAACTCACGAGATCAAAACCATTGGGCTTGCCAACGTTCGGGCCTACCGTCTTGGAAATGGCACCGAACTGGCCCGGACGGATGGCAAAGCTGGACCAATCCACCCAGCGCAGGTTGGCGAATGCCAGCGTGTTGGGAGCGATACCGCTTTGCACATCCAGGTTGACCGACTGCGGCGTCTTGATCTTGGTCGTGCCGTCTACCAGAGCGCCAGGAAAGCGAGTGAAGTTTTCCTTGGTGTCCACATCATGGCTGATCTCGGAACGATAAGTCAGCGCTGCGCGGAAGGCGATATCCGGAATCTGGTAGGCCGCACCGGCCACCACGCCCCA
>JAAYCV010000214.1 GCA_012729605.1 Ramlibacter sp.
GATTCGATCGCCTTTTCGCAGCCCCAGCCGGGGTTGCAGCCGGTCAGGTTGGCCTTGCCGTCGCCATCGGTATCGAACAACTTGGCAATCGCAGGATCTTTCAGCTGGCCGATATGCGTGATGTTGTGCGCTTCGGCGGTCTTCTTGTCGATCAGGTAGCCTTGCAGCGCACCGGGCGAGTAGATGCCCTCGCGCCACAGCTTGGCGTCACCGCCGGAGTTCTGGTAGAAGCTCTCGTGCAGGCGGTCCCAGTGCGAGGCGAGGAAGGTGGCGTCGCCATTGGCAATCGCCAGGTGGGCGGCGGTGTACTCCACCTCGCGGATCGGCTGCACGTCATAGCCGAGCTGTTCCAGGGCCTTCGTCACCAGCAGCGCCTGGAAGGTTTCTTCGGCGATATTGCTTTGCAGCGGGTAGACCTTGACGCCCTTGCCGGGCTGGTCGGCAGCCGTCTGGGCCTGGGTGCCGATGGCGGCAGAGGAGAGCAGGCCGGCCAGCAGCAGGCCGCGGGCGAGGGAGCGGAAGGAGCGCAGGGAAAACGTCATGGAATCATCCTTGTTCTGTGGTGTTCTGGGAGTCAGGCTCGGGCCGTGGCCGGTGTGGCGGTTGCGGCAGGGCGGGCCGGCTGGCGTTGCAGCAGTCGGTTGAGCAGGCCGACCGGGCCGCGCTGGTGCCAGCGCAGGCCGTGGCGGTCCTGCTGGCCCATGGCCTGGGTCACGCGGTCGAGCAGGATCGCCAGGATCACGATGCCGATGCCGCCCACGGTGGCCAGGCCCATGTCGAGGCGGCCAATGCCGCGCAGCACCATCAGGCCCAGGCCGCCGACGGCGATCATGGAGGCGATCACCACCATCGACAGGCTGAGCATCAGCGACTGGTTGATGCCGGCCATGATGGACGGCATGGCCAGCGGCATCTGCACCTTGGTCAGCATTTGCCAGGGCGAGGCACCATAGGCACGCGCCGCCTCGATCAGGTCCGGACGCACCTGGCGGATGCCAAGCGAGGTCAGGCGCACCAGCGGTGCCAGTGCAAAGATGATGGTGACGATCACACCCGGCACGTTGCCGATGCCGAACAGCATCACCACCGGCACCAGGTAGACGAAGGCCGGCGTGGTCTGCATTGCGTCCAGGATGGGCCGGATGATGCGCTCGGCGCGATCGCTGTTGGCGAGCCAGATGCCGAGCGGCAGGCCGAGCACGATGCAGAAGAACAGCGAGGTTAGCACCAGCGACAGCGTCACCATCGCTTCGGACCAGATGCCGAGAATCGCAATGACGAATAGCGACACCAGCGTGCCGATGGCGAGACGGGCGCCGGCCAGCTGCCAGGCCAGCAGCGCCAGCAGCATGATCATGGCCCAGGCTGGCGGGAACTGCAGCGCCGCTTCGACGCCACCCAGAATTGCATCGACTGGTTCACGCAGGGTCTGGAACAGCGGGCGGAAGCGTTCGACGAACCAGTCCAGGCCGTCGTTGATCCAGTCCTGCACCGGCAGGCTGCCGTCGAACAGCTGGCCGATCGAGAAACCGGCTTCGTTGCCTGTCGTCTGCGTCAGCTCGGCGGCGCTGGTGGCGAGGCCGTCGAGCGCCTCGTTTTCCTGCACGGCGTCCGGGCCGTTGATCCAGTTGTCGCTGCCGTCTGGCGCGGCCACCGTGTAGGGATCGACAAAGCCGTCGGTGCCGGCAGCGGCGTCCAGCGCCTCGTTCGGAGTCACGGCATCGGGGCCGTTGATCCAGTTGTCATTGGTATCGGGGGTGACCGCCTCATAGGGGTCCTGGTTCATTGTGGTGCTCATGGGCAGGGGCTCCTTCAGGCCTGGGCCGTGGCCGTGTCTGCAGCGACATCGGCTTCAGCGGTTTCTGGCAGCGGGTTGCCATGGATATCGGTATCGGGATCGAGGAAGCGCAGCAGCGTGTTCTTGCTGATGCTGCCCTTGTAGCGACCTTGCTCATCCACGACGGGCAGCGGACAGGGGCTGGACAGTACCTTGCTGTAGAGCTCCTTGATCGGGTGGTTGCTGTCAACGGCTTCCACCTCGGGCAGGTAGGCGTGCTGCAGGCCGAGCGGGCCGTGGTGGCCACGCAGCGCGCTGCGGATCGAATCGGTCGACACCACGCCGAGGAAGCGGTGCCGGGTATCGACGACATAGGCCCACTGGTGGTCGTGGTCCTCCATGCGCTGCAGGGCAGGACGGCAGCCGCGCTCCGGGCTGACGGCGACTTCCACCGGCATGCGGCGCGCGATGTCGCCAGCCTTGAACACCGCCGAGGTGTCGACGCCGCTGATGAAGCTGCGCACGTAGTCGTCGGCCGGGCTCAGCAGGATTTCCTCCGGCGTTCCCACCTGCACCACCTGGCCGTCCTTCATGATGGCGATGTGGTCGCCAATGCGCATCGCCTCGTCCAGGTCGTGCGAGATGAAGACGATGGTGCGGCGCTTCTCTTGCTGCAAGCGCAGCAGCTCGTCCTGCATTTCGGTGCGGATGATCGGGTCCAGCGCCGAAAACGCCTCGTCCATCAGCAGGATCGCCGGATCGGCGGCCAGTGCGCGTGCCAGGCCGACGCGCTGCTGCATGCCGCCGGACAGTTCGTCCGGATAGCTGTCGGCCCAGACTTCCAGCCCGACCTGGGCCAGCGCCTCGCGCGCCTGGCGCAGTCGCACTTGCTTGTCCACGCCGGCCAGCTCCAGGCCGAAGGCGGTGTTGTCCAGCACCGTCAGGTGCGGCAGCAGGGCAAACGACTGGAACACCATGCTGATGTCCTTGCGGCGGAAGCCGCGCAGCTGCTGCTCGTTGTACTGGTTGATGTCATCGCCGTCGACCAGGATACGGCCGGCGGTGGGTTCGATCAGCCGGTTCAGCATGCGCACCAGGGTGGATTTGCCGGAGCCGGACAGGCCCATGATGACGAAGATTTCGCCGGCCTCGATGGTGAAGCTGGCGTCGAACACGCCAATCGAAGCGCCGGTCTGCGCCACGATGTCCTGCTTGCTCAGGCCTTGCCGGGCCAATGCCAGGGCCTTGTCAGGCTCCTTGCCAAAGACCTTGAACAGGTGTTCGATGGAGATGCTTTTTGCCATGCGTACGTCCTCATTGCGGGGGCAGACGACGGACTGACGCTGTTGCGTGAATGACGAGCCCGGGGACACGCCAACAACAGGCCGGTGATGCCGACTGCCTGTGGTGGGGCGAGGCACCGGCATCGCGTGGACGACGGGCCCCGTACGGGTGCGGAATGCGCAGTGATTCCCTGGATGCCTGGCACCACAAGGGGCTGACAGGCAGCTCCGGCGGCAGGCGGCGACCGGCAGGGTGCCGGCCGATCAAAGCGGCTTATTCTAACATGTCACAAGATGCCGTCAAATTGCGTCAATTGGCGGCAAATGACAGCAGGATGTTGCATTAGTCTAGGGTGCGCACCAGTTCCATGGCCTGCTCGACGCGTTCCACCGGGTAGATCGTCAGGCCTTCCAGCTCCTTGCCGGGTTTTTTCGGGGCGTTCGCCTTGGGCACGATGGCGACGCTGAAGCCGAGCTTGGCGGCCTCTTTCAGGCGCTCCTGGCCGCGTGGTGCCGGGCGGATTTCCCCCGCCAGGCCGACCTCGCCAAAGGCCAGGAATCCCTTGGGCAGGGGCTTGCCGCGCAGGCTGCTGGTGATGGCCATCAGCACCGCCAGGTCGGCTGCCGGTTCGCTGATGCGCACGCCACCCACTGCATTGACGAACACGTCCTGGTCGCCGGTCGCCACGCCGCCATGGCGGTGCAGCACCGCCAGCAGCATCGCCAGCCGATCCCGTTCCAGGCCGACGCTGAGCCGGCGCGGGCTCGGCCCGCTGCCATCGACCAGCGCCTGTACCTCTACCAGCAGCGGCCGGCTGCCTTCCAGCGTCACCAGCACGCAGCTGCCCGGCACCGGGTCGCCATGCGTGCTCAGGAAGATTGCGCTCGGGTTGCTGACGCCTTTCAGGCCCTTGTCGGTCATGCCGAACACGCCGATCTCGTTGACGGCGCCAAAGCGGTTCTTGATGGCGCGGATCAGGCGGTAGGCGCTGTGCGTATCGCCCTCGAAGTACAGCACGGTGTCGACAATGTGTTCGAGCACGCGCGGACCGGCGAGCTGGCCGTCCTTGGTCACGTGGCCCACCAGAATAACCGAGGTGCCGTTGGCCTTGGCAAAGCGCGTCAGGTGCGCCGCGCATTCGCGCACCTGCGCCACGCTGCCGGGCGCGCTGCTGAGCGCATCGCTGTACATGGTCTGGATCGAATCGATCACCGCCACTTGCGGCTGCTCGGTCTGCAGCGTGCCCAGGATCTTCTCCAGCTGGATCTCGGCCAGCACGCGCACCTGCGAACCATCCAGGCCCAGGCGATGCGCGCGCAAGGCGACCTGCGACGCGCTTTCCTCGCCAGTCACGTACAGCGTCTGCTGGCCCTGCAGCTGCAGCGCATCGAGCGCCTGCAGCAGCAGCGTGGACTTGCCGATACCGGGATCGCCGCCAATCAGCACCACGCAGCCTTCCACCACGCCGCCGCCCAGCACCCGATCCAGCTCGCCGATGCCCGAAGGCGTGCGTGCCACCGATTGCGCCCGGATATCCGACAGCGTGGCTACTTCCGAGGCACCGCCCAGCGCCTGCGGCTGGCTGCTGAGCCGGTTCTTGCCGACCACGCCTTGCGCCGGATTCAGCGTCACTTCTTCCAGGCTGTTCC
>JAAYCV010000215.1 GCA_012729605.1 Ramlibacter sp.
TGCAGGTCGACCGCTTCAGCAGCGCCCTGCAGCTGCAGCAGACGATCCCGGCCACGCTGGTCCACGCCAACGTGATGGTCTATGGCTTCATGCCGCTGTACTTTGCCGGCTTCCTGTTCACCGCCGGCCCCAAGTGGCTCAACGTCACCGCGCCCACGGCAGAGCAGGTGCGGCCGCTGCTGCTGTTGCAGGCCGGTGGCTGGCTGCTGTGGCTGGTCGGCGCGCAGCTGAGCCAAACACTCGCCCTGGTCGGTGGCGCGCTGGCGCTGCTCGGCCTGTGCTGGATGTACGCCATGTGGTGGAAGCTGGTGCGCACCAGCGTGCACCAGGATCGCCTGCATGCCAAGAGCGTCGGCTTTGGCGGCCTGATCGGCTGCATTGCCCTGGCCGGTGCCCTGCTGACGCTGTGGCAAGGCGATGCGGCGCAATCGCGCCTGTGGACGCTGACCGGCCTGTGGGGCTTTATCGTCGTCACCTTTGTCGCCGTGGCCCACCGCATGATTCCCTTCTTCACCAGCAATGCCGTGCCCATGGTGCAGGTCTGGCGCCCGTTCTGGGTGCTGGGGCTGATGCTGGGCGCCGCGATGTTCGAGGCCATCGTGCCCTGGCTGGAAGCACTGGGCCTGCGCGGCCAGGGCTGGATGCTGTTCCGCGGCGTGGTAGAGCTCGGCATTGCCGGCATGCTGCTGTGGCTGGCCGTTGTCTGGGGCCTGGTGCAGAGCCTGAAAATCCGCCTGCTGGCGATGCTGCACATCGGCTTCATCTGGCTGGGCCTGGCCTTCCTGATCAGCGGCCTGACGCAGATCCTGGGCGCCAGCGCCGGCATCGTGCTGCCGTGGGCGGCGCTGCACGCGCTGACCATGGGCTGCCTGGGTTCGCTGATCGTGGCCATGGTGACGCGCGTGTCCTGCGGCCACAGCGGCCGTGCCCTGATTGCCGACGATACCGTCTGGCGCTTGTTCTGGCTGCTGCAGCTGTCCATCCTGCTGCGCATTGCCGGTGCCTTCCCGAGTGGACAGGCCAGCCTGCTGCTGATGCTGGCAGCCCTGCTCTGGACCAGCATCCTGGCGGTCTGGGCCTGGCGCTACAGCCTCTGGTACGGGAAGCCGCGCGCTGACGGCAAGGAGGGCTGATATGCCTGCGCGCCAGCTCAGCGCTGGCGCAGGAAGAACAGCAGCGTCATCACCAGGCCGGTGATGATCACGATGGCACGCACGGCCCGCATCGGCAGCCGGCGTGCCAACCGGGCACCAGCCCAGCCGCCGAGCGTGGCAAATACCATCATCACCAGCGCCTCGCGCCAGACAATCGCACCAGCCCAGGCAAAGGCCGCCACCGAAATCAGCGACAGCACCAGCGAGTTGAGATTCTTGAGCGCATTGGCGGTATGCAGCCGCGCCTCGCCCACCAGCAGGTACATCGCCATCAGCAGGATGCCGAGCCCGCCGTTGAAGTAGCCGCCGTAGATGCAGACCAGCAGCAAGGCCGGCAAGCGCCAGCGCTGCAACTGGTCAGCCTGGCCGCCGCGCAGCCGTGCCGTCAACCAGGGGCCAAATGCGAACA
>JAAYCV010000036.1 GCA_012729605.1 Ramlibacter sp.
GCCAATTTGGCATCGCGCGCGGCCTGCACCACGGCCTTGTACTCGGGGCCGTTCTTGTCCGGCTTGAACAGGATGCGGTAGAGCTGCTCGCGCACCGGCTGCGGGCAGCTGCCGGCCACCAGCTCGGCGGCCCAGGCATCGATCTGCAGCTGGATCTGGCGCTTTTTCTCGATCGCCAGCAGCGCCTGCTGCACGATTTCTTCCGGCGCCTTCCGGAAGCGGCCCTTGGGGCCACCGGCGCGACGGAAATAATGCGGCGCGTTGAAAATCGCCAGCAGCGTGGCAGCCTGCTCCACGGTGGAAGCAGGGTCCTGGAAATAGTCGCAGGCGACCTCGCGGAAGCTGAATTCGTCTTCGGGGGCGAATTCCCACAGCAGTTGCACGTCGATATCGGCGCTCAGGCTCTGGGCTTGCGCCAGCAGTTCGGCTGGCGTCGGCTTGTCGAACGTGAGCACGATGTGGGCCTGCTTGACCTTGACGCGCTTGCCGGAATCGAGTTCGATCTGGGAGGAGGCTTCCGCCTGGGAAAGGATGCGTCCGGCCAGATACTTTCCGGACTCTTCAAACATGGCAAACATAAGCGGGCTATTTTCCCATGTTTGCCCGCCCGGCGGGAGTTTTATGCGGGCTGACCTTGCGCAGCACCCAGTTGCAGGAAATCCGCCAGCTCCGGCCAGTGCTGCGGAAAGTCGCTGATCGCATGGTCATTGCCCGGCAGCACACGCTGCTGCGCCCGCGCGTGGCGCGCCGTCATTTCATGCCAGTCCAGCACTTCGTCGCCTTCGCAGATCAGCGCAAACGCCGGTGCCAGCGTGGCGTTGGCCTGTCGTTCTGCTTCCAGCGCCAGCGTCTGCTGCTCGATACCGCGCAGTTCGTCGATATAGGCTTCCTGGAAATAGAAGTGCTCGGACGGGTCATGCCAGGCGGTGTTGTCGCCGATATAGCGTGCCAGATCGCGTGCCGGATGCACGGCCGGATTCAGCAGCACGCTGCGCCAGCCGCGCGCTGCCGCCATGTGTGCCGCATAAAAGCCACCGAGTGACGAGCCGATCACGGTGCTGCCGGCCTGTGGCCAGTGCTGCGTCAGCTGCTGCAGCAGCGCGATCGCCTCGGCCGGTGAGGGCGGCAGCTGTGGACAGCACCAGACGACATCGGGCTGGTGCTGCTGCATCCAGTCGGCGACGAAACGCGCCTTGGCCGATTGCGGCGAGGAGCGGAAACCGTGCAGGTAGAGCAGGTGGCTGGGGGCGTTCAATGCCATGGCCACTCTCCGGTTGGTCCGACGGCCTTGGCCGCCTTGGCTGGCTTGTCAGCCTTGCCATTCTTCTTGCCGTTTTTCTTCTTCGACGGCTCGTCCGGCTGATGCGCTGCCCTGGCCTCGACCAGCTTCCATTGCTCCATCGGCTCCCCGGGCAGCGTGAACGGCAGCTCCAGCAGGCGCTTGTCACGTGCCACGAGGGCGATGCAGCCCGGCGCGGTCTTGCCCTTGGCCTTGGCCGGCAGGTAGTTGCGCACCTCCTGCAGGCTGCCGACGCGCCAGGCCGCGTGCTGGCCGGCACCATCAGTTGCTGGCAGGCGGATGCCGAGCCATTCGTCACCAGCGGCCAGGCCGGCCTGTTCCGCCGCGCCATCGCGCCAGACCGATTGCACCTGGATGCTGCTGCCTTCCTTGCAGCGCAGGCCCCATTGGCGATCCAGGCTGGCCGGGCTGCGCTCGACCTGCACCTGATGCGCGTTCAGCAATTTTTCCAGCGGCAGTTCGCCACGGCCATGCACCCAGGCCTTGATCTCGGGCGCGAAGCTGCGGCCAGCCAGCTGTTCCAGTACCTGCAGCACATCCTTCTCGCGCAGGCCGCGCTCCTGCTCGTCAGCGACCTCGGCAAAGCAGCGCTGGTAGAGCGCGCGCATCACGGCATCGAGCGTGGTCTGGCCTTCCTGGCGCAGCGTCAGATCCAGGCACAGGCCAACCAGCGCGCCCTTGGTGTAATAGCTGACAGTGGCATTGGCGGTGTTGGCATCAGGTCGGTAGTACTTGGTCCAGGCCTCGAAGCTGGATTGCGCCACGCTTTGCTGCAGCCGGCCCGGCGTGCCGCGCACCTGCTCGATCGCCTTGGTCAGCAGGCGCAGGTAGTCGGCCGTTTCGATACAGCCAGCGCGCAGCAGCAGCAGGTCGTCGTAGTAGCTGGTAAAGCCCTCGAAGAACCAGAGCAGGCTGGTGTAGTTCTCGCGGCTGTAGTCATACGGCGTGAGGCTGGCCGGACGCAGGCGCTTCACGTTCCAGGTGTGGAAATATTCGTGGCTGATCAGGCCGAGCAGCGTGATGTAGTCCTCGCCGGTATCGGCGCCGTGGCGCGGCAGGTGCTTTCGGCTGGCGATCAGCGCGGTGCTGTTGAGGTGCTCCAGGCCGCCATAGCTGTCGTCCACGGCGTTGAGCATGAACACATAGCGTGTGAACGGCAGCTTGCCCTTGGGCTTGCTGCCGTGCCAGAACTGCATCTGGGTCTTGCAGATGCGCTCGGTGTCAGCCAGCAGGCGTTCGCCGTCAAAACCGGGAGGCGGTGTCGCCACGACGAAGCGGTGCGGTACACCATACAGCGTGAAGCTGGCGTCCCAGAAATCGCCCAGTTCGAACGGGCTGTCGGCCAGCGTATCGTAATCGGGGGCGAGGTAGCGGCCAAAGCCCTGGGTATCGACCTGTACCGGATCCAGTCCGGTCGCCAGCCGCCAGGCCGGATTGGGCGATGCCACCGTGATCGCATGCGGCACCCTGGCGCGGCCCTTGGCCTGCAGGCACAGGCTGGTCGGGTTGAAGAAGCCTCGGTCGGCATCGAGCCAGGCCGTGCGCACCGAGTTGTCGTGGGCGTAGACCTGGTAGCTGACCGCCAGTGGCTTGCCGGCGCAGCACTCCACCACCCAGCGGTGCTTGTCCAGTTGCACCACGCGGCAGGGCTTGCCGTCCTGGCTGGCGCGCAGCTGTTGCAGGTGACGCGCAAATTCGCGGATCAGGTAGCTGCCCGGAATCCAGACCGGCAGCATCAGCTCCTGCTGGGCAGCGGGCTGCTGTACCTGCATCTGGACCTGGAACAGGTGCTGATGCGGATCGGCTGCCGATACCTGGTAGCTGATGGGGGCGGGGGCGGCTGCAGGACTTGCCTGTACCGGGGTCGCTGCAGAAGCGGAGGATTTTTTCTTGGCCATGCGGCAAGCATAGCGCAGCAGGGCGCTGGCCGTGCCGCCAGCGGCAGCAGCCTTACATGGAGCCGGCGGCGCCCGCCAGGCAGCTCAAGACGGCGATCACGGTGGCGTGGAAGCGTGCGGTCAGCCATTCGCTCAGGCCGGCGCGTACCCAGGTGCGGTCATCCACCACGTAGCAGATGACGAACATCAGCGCGAGGAAAGGCATGCCGGCGGCCGGCATCATCATGGTGCCGAACCAGCCGCAGAAAGCGGCAATCGCGCCCCAGATGAAGTGGAACTTGGGTGCATGCACGCCAATGCGCAGGCCGATGCCCCAGTGCACGCCGCCGAGGAAAGCGACCACGATGCCGGCATAGCTGGCCAGTGCCACCGCGACAAAGCCGTGCAACTCGTCATGCACCAGCCACATCAGGACCGCCAGCAAGGCCATGGGCACACAGCCCAGGTACAGGATGGCACGGATGAAATGGCGACTGGTTTGCGGCAGCATGGATGAGGCTCAGGTAGCCGCAAGTTGCACCTGGCGTGCGGCTGACGCCAGGCTGTCTGTTGCGGGGAACCCCTGATTGTCGAACAAATTGATTCCGGCCGGCGGGAATTCCGCACGCCGGCGGGTGAAATGCGCGGCCCGGATCGGGCTTATTGGCTTTCTGCCAACAGTTTTTCGATTTCCTCGGTCGGGATTGCGCCGCTGACACGCTTGCCATTGGCAAAGATCAGCGCCGGCGTGCCGGTAATGCCGTGGTGCTGGGCAAAGGCGACGTTGCGTTCCAGCGCACCGGTGTCGCAACTGGCAGCAGCTGCCGCCGGTTCGGCCTTGCGCAGCATCCAGTCTTCCCAGGTCTTGACGCGGTCTGTCGCACACCAGACCTGGCCGGCGCGCTGGACCGAGTTGTCGCCCAGGATCGGCAGCAGGTAGGTATGGATGGTGATGTTGTCGATCTTGGCCAGCGATTCTTCCAGACGGTGGCAGAACGGGCAGTTGGGATCGCTGAACACCGCCAGCTGGCGGCTGCCATCGCCGCGCTTGGTGACAAAGGCGTCTTGCGTCGGCAGCTGGTCAAAGGCGATGGCGTTCAGCTGGTCGATGCGCTCGGCGGTCAGGTCATTCTGCGTGCGCGTTTCGAGCATCGAGCCGTTCAGCAGGAAATCGCCCTGGGCATCGGTATAGAACAGGTTGTTACCGCTGGCCAGTACCTCGTACAGGCCGGGCATGGGGCTGGGGCTGACTTCCAGGATGTGGCCGCTGAGTTGCGGAATGCGCTGCTCCAGCGTCTGCTGCAGGGCGGCCATGGCATCGGCGCTGGCACTGGCCGGGGCCGCCGCGACAGGCGCGGCAGCAGAAGCCGGTGTGGCGGGCTTGGTGGCATCCTGCTGGCAGGCGGTCAGCGTCAACAGGGAAGCAGGAAGCAGCGCACAGGCTGCCAGGCGGTGGAAATTCATGGGCAGTGCCAGGCAGTCAGCTGCCCGATGATTATGTAGAAGGTTCTACTTTAGCGGAAAAATGTGTCAATCCATGGCGCGACGCGCGACCCAGTCCTTCACCGGGCCACTGCGATCGAACAGTGCCATGCCCAGATTGCGTAACTGGCGCACGCCGGCGGCATTGTGCGAGAACAGGCGCTGGATGCCGTCCATGCCGGCAATCAGCGGTGCGCTGGCAGTCTTGCGCGCTCGCTCGTACTGGCGCAGCAGGTGCATGTCGCCGGTGCTGCGCCACAACGGGCGCTGGCCCAGGATCTGTCCCAGCAGGGCGACATCGGCCAGGCCCAGGTTCAGGCCCTGGCCGGCCAGCGGGTGCACGCTGTGCGCGGCATCGCCGGCCAGCGCCCAGCTCAGGCGCGTCTTGCCATCGGCAGCGGGCTGGCTGCCGACCCAGCGCTGCGCCATGCCCAGCTGCAGCGGCCAGGCGACGCGGCGCTGCACGCCGGTCACGCGCGGTGCCTCGTTCGGCTGCAGGTGGGCGGCGCTGTCCAGCGCAGAGGCAAAGGCGGCATCGTCCAGTGCCAGCAGCTCGGACACGCGGCCGCGATCGACTGACCAGACAATGCCGACTTCCTGGCCGTCCGGGCCGCCCAGCGGCAGGAAGGCGAGGATTTCGCTGTTGTTGCCGGTGTGGGCAAACCACTGCCAGGCGATCTGGCGGTGTGGCGCGTCCAGCGTGGCGCGCGTGGCGATGGCGGTCTGGCGGTAGGGCGTGACGTCGTATTCCACGCCGAGTTCGGCGCGGGTCGTGCTGTGCTTGCCTTCGCAGATCACGGTGAGTGGTGCCGGATCGGCTTCGGCCTGTTCCGCCGTGATGACCTCGATGCCGCCCTGGTACTGGCAGGCCTGCTGCAGCATGTGCTCCAGCGTGGGCACATCGGCGATCCAGGTCATGGCGTCCTGCTGCAGCTGGCTGGCGCTGAACACGGTCTGCGATTGGGCATCGCCCCAGACGCGCATCTCCTTGATCGGCGTCGCCTTGTCCGGGCCGGGCCAGCACTTGAGGCTGGCGAGCAGGGCCTGCGACTTGTGGTTGATGGCGTAGGCGCGGATATCGGCCTG
Organism: Ramlibacter sp.; assembly: GCA_012729605.1. Classification (GTDB taxonomy): domain Bacteria; phylum Pseudomonadota; class Gammaproteobacteria; order Burkholderiales; family Burkholderiaceae_C; genus Brachymonas; species Brachymonas wangyanguii. Next base: position 5,746 of record JAAYCV010000036.1, read on the forward strand.
CTGGCCGGGGA
>JAAYCV010000216.1 GCA_012729605.1 Ramlibacter sp.
GACTTGCGCACCAGGCGGTGCACGCCGGTTTCGGTACGCAGCAGGCCAAAGGCGTATTCGCCATCGATCTTCAGGCTGGCACTCTTGATGCCGGCGACGTCGCCCGGGGTTTCCTCCTGGATCTCGACGCTGAAGCCCTTGCGTTCGGCGTAGCGTACGTACTGGCGCAGCAGCATGCTGGCCCAGTCGCAGGCCTCGGTACCGCCGGCGCCGGCCTGGATGTCAAGGAAGGCGTTGCTCGGGTCGGCCGGCATGTCGAACATGCGGCGGAATTCCAGTGCCTCGACGCGCTCGGTGATGGCAGCGGCATCGGCCTCGATGGCGAGCAGGCTGTCCTCATCGTCTTCTTCCTGGACCATCTCGTACAGCTCGGTGCTGTCGGAAATTTCCTGGGTCAGCTCATCCAGCACCACGACGACGCCGTCGAGCTGCTTTTTTTCCTTGCCGAGTTCCTGCGCCTTTTTCGGGTCATTCCAGACCGCCGGGTCTTCGAGGCCGGCGTTGACGGTTCTCAGTCGTTCTGCCTTGGCAGGGTAGTCAAAGATACCCCCGTAGGTCGTCCACGCGCTCGGCGAGGTCGGCCAGGGTGGTGCCAATGGCGTTGATGCGTTCTGCTTCCATGAGGAGTCCTTATATATCTTGAAGTGTCTGGGGGATGCGGGAAGGGCGCGCGCAGGGGCGCGGCACGCGATGCGGAGCGGATCAGGCCGCTATGGCGCAAGAAGGCGGTACTTCGCGCAAGTTAGCCTGTCATTGTCGCATGCTTTGCCAGACGGGGCACGGGTTTGCCGGATGCCGGAAAGCGCCCGGACTGCGTTAAAATCTGCGCGATTCGTAACCGTTTTTCACACCAACACTGAGAGCACCCCATGTCCCTCGACAAAGTTACCCCTGGTTCCAAGCTGCCCGAGACCTTCAACGTCGTGATCGAGATTCCGGCTGATGCCGCTCCGGTCAAGTACGAGGTCGACAAGGACTCTGGTGCCGTGTTCGTGGACCGTTTCATGACCACCGCCATGCACTACCCGGTCAACTACGGCTACGTGCCGCAAACCCTGTCCGGCGACGGCGACCCGGTGGACGTGCTGGTGATGACGCCGTTCCCGCTGCAGGCCGGCGTGGTGATTCCCTGCCGTGCGCTGGGCATCCTGAAGATGGAAGACGAGGCCGGCATGGACGGCAAGGTGCTGGCACTGCCCACCACCAAGATTTGCCCGCAGTACAACCACATCAACAAGCTGGAAGACCTGAACCCGCTGACGCTGGAAACCATCTCCCACTTCTTCGAGCACTACAAGGACCTGGAAAAGGGCAAGTGGGTCAAGGTGCTGGGCTGGGGCGGCCTGGACGAGGCGACCAAGGAAATCACCGACGGCGTGGCCAACTACAAGGGCTGATCGCGCATCGCACTGGCTGTCTGCCTTGGCGGGCAGCCATCCCATGCAAAAGGGGGAGCATCCAACCGGGTGCTCCCCTTTTGCTTGTGGAGTGGGTCAGCGTACCGTGGCCAGTACCTTTTTCAGCTCTGGCAGCACATTGCGCATGATGATCGGCTGTGCCGTGGCATTGGGGTGGATGCCATCGGCCTGGAAATACTGGCGCGCGTTGGCGGCATCGCCCACGCCCTTGAGCAGGAAGGGCACCAGCGCGACCTTGCGCTCCTTGGCGATCTTGTCGTAGACCTGTGTGAGGCGGCGCGTGTAGTCGGCGCCGTAGTTAGGTGGTACCTGGATGCCGAGCAGCAGCACCTTGGCACCAGTCTGGCGTGCCATGTGTACCATGCTGTCGAGGTTGTCCAGCGTCTTGTCGAGCGACAGGCCGCGCAAGGCGTCGTTGGCGCCGAGTTCGATGACGACGAGCTTGGGCTTGTGCGTCTGCAACAGCGCCGGCAGACGGGCGCGGCCGCCTGCGCTGGTGTCGCCGCTGATGCTGGCATTGTGGATCTGCGCCTGGGCCTTGTCGGCATCGAGCTGCTTTTGCAGCAGGGCGACCCAGCCGGTGCCGCGCGCCAGGCCGTATTCGGCGCTGAGGGAATCGCCCACGACCAGGATCTTGCGCGGGCTGGCGGCGAGCACGCCTTGCCAGGGCGCGGCCAGGCCGACGGCAGCGAGGGCAGACAGAAGCAGGCGACGTTGGAGATGGTGGCTGTCAGGAGTCATGTCCATTCGGATGGGTGCGATGGGAAATAGTTCCATTGTGCGCTGCAGCGTGAGCCGGGGTTGCTACGATTCGTACAGCAATTTCCCTGTTTTAGATAAAGGCCACCCCATGAGACCAGAACAGACCCCCGCGACACCAGATCAGCGCGCCATGCTTTCCGTCCGCCAGTTGGGCAAAACGGTGGACGATGCCGGCGGGCCGCTGACGATTTTGCAGGACATCAGTTTCGAGATTGCGCGTGGCAGCACCACGGCGATTGTGGGCGCATCGGGATCGGGCAAGAGCACGCTGCTGTCCTTGCTGGCCGGGCTGGATGTGCCGAGTACCGGTAGCGTGCTGGTGGATGGCGAAGACCTGTTTGCGCGGGATGAAGATGCACGCGCCGAGCTGCGTGCACGCAAGATGGGTTTCGTGTTTCAGAACTTCCAGCTGATGGCGAACCTGACGGCGCTGGAAAACGTGATGCTGCCGCTGGAGTTGCAGCAGCGCAAGGATGCGCGGCAGCAGGCGCTGGCGATGTTGGAGCGGGTAGGGCTGGCTGCGCGCCAGGGGCATTATCCGCGGCTGATGTCGGGGGGCGAACAGCAGCGTGTGGCATTGGCGCGGGCGTTTGTGGTGCGTCCGGATCTGCTGCTGGCGGATGAGCCGACGGGCAGCCTGGACCATGCGACTGGCGCGCGGGTGATGGCGCTGATGCTGGAACTGAACAGGGACCTGGGGACGACGCTGGTGCTGGTGACACATGACCGGGAGCTGGCGGGGCTGTGCGACAGGAGGCTGGCCCTGGAAGGAGGGAGGCTGCAGGAGTAGTTGCGCTTGTAACAGGAAGAGGTTTCGTGAAATATTACCGATCTGCAAGTGACCAGAAAGAAATCGCTAATGCTAGACTGAGGTAGTAGATATAAAAGTCTTAATAAATGCCGTGTTAATGTTGCATGAATATTTATCTAAACTAAATTTATCTACATGTAAAATATTTATATTCCTTGCGTATCAATTTCGCAAGGAATTTTAGATGTCACAACCTTTTGTTTGCGATAGTTGATTGAAGAGGGGCATATATGAACAAGGCATAAAAGTCAGTCTGGAACGAAGCTCTGGGCGCCTGGGTGGCCGTGCCGAGCTGGATCGCGTGGCAGAGACGCTCAAGTCGCGCGGTGCCGATGCGCAGATGCGCGTGGTGGGCCACACCGACCGCCTGGGCAGTGACAGCTACAACCTGGGCCTGTCGCAGCGCCGTGCCGAGACCGTGCGCAGCTACCTGATCAGCCAGGGTATTCCGGCTGCCAACATCACGGCCGTCGGCATGGGCGAAAGCCAGCCGGTGGTGCAGTGTGCCAACACCGCCCGCCAGGCGCTGGTGGACTGCCTGCAGCCCAACCGCCGCGTGGAAGTGGAAGTAACAACGCGCTGACCGGACGCATGTCTTGATCCGCCGCATGGCTTCCGCTACCGGAGCCATGCGGTTTTTTCTTGCCTTCAGGCGATAATCTCCCCATGTCCGCATCCCACAAAATCGTCTTTGGCTTCCATGCCGTTGGCGTGCGCCTCAAGATGGCGCCGCAATCGGTGGTAGAAGTATTTTTTGATCCCAGCCGGCGCGATGCCCGCATGCGCCAGTTTCTGGAGCGCGCCAAGGAGGCGAAAGTCGCCCTGGTCGAGGCCGATGGCCTGCGCCTGTCGCGCCTGTGCGGCAGCCACGGCCACCAGGGCGTGGTGGCGCGTGTCAGCGAGATCCGCCAGGAGCGCTCGCTGGATGACCTGCTGGACACCCTGCAGGAGCCGCCGCTGTTGCTGGTGCTGGACGGCGTGACCGATCCGCACAACCTGGGTGCCTGTCTGCGCGTGGCCGATGGTGCCGGTGTGCACGCCGTGATCGCGCCCAAGGACCACGCTGCCGGCATCAACGCCACCGTGGCCAAGGTCGCCAGCGGTGCCGCCGATACCGTGCCGTACTACATGGTCACGAATCTGGCGCGCACGCTGAACGAGCTGAAAGAACGCAATATCTGGGTCGTTGGCACCAGCGGCGATGCCGGCAAATCGCTCTACCAGATGGACTTGCGCACGCCCACGGCGCTGGTGCTGGGCGCAGAAGGCCCCGGCATGCGCCAGCTCACGCGCAAGACCTGCGACGAACTGGTGCACCTGCCCATGCGTGGCGCGGTCGAGAGCCTGAACGTCTCGGTTGCCAGCGGTGTCTGCCTGTACGAGGCCCTGCGCCAGCGCAGCCTGTAAGGGCAGGGGAGCACCCATGAAAATCACGATGCGATCTGCCACCCTGGCCCTGGCTGTCGCCGCAGCACTGCTGGCCGGCTGCACCCAGGAACAGCAGAACAAGCTGGGCCGCGAGGTGCAGAACTGGACCGGTACCAATGGCGTGCTGGAAATCTACGCTGGCGACAAGCTGGTGCGCCGCTTCCTCAAGGTCGACAAGATCAGCACCGCGCTGGGTACCGGCAGTGGCGATGCACGCAACTACCGCTACGGCTACGGCGTACTGGATGAAAACCTGAACTTTGTGGCTGACGCCGATGAAAAACGCGTCTACTTCGAGATCAGCGATTACAGCAACATGGTGTTCTTCGAGAATCCGCGTTAAGCCACAGATCCGGCAAGGCTGGCAACGCATGGCTGGCGCGAAAATACCCCCACCGGTACAATCCCGGGCATGCATGCCAGCCGCGCCCGCGAGGCGTCCCCCACCAGCCGTATTCCCTCTGCCCAAGCCTTGACCAGTTACAAGCCGTACTGGGCCAGGCGCTTTGGCACGGCCCCGTTCCTGCCGATGAGCCGCGCCGAAATGGAGCAGCTCGGCTGGGACAGCTGCGACATCATCCTGGTCACCGGCGATGCTTATGTTGATCACCCGAGCTTTGGCATGGCGGTGATTGGCCGCGTGCTGGAGGCGCAGGGTTTTCGCGTCGGCATCATCGCGCAGCCCGACTGGCAGAGCGCCGAACCGTTCAAGGTGCTGGGCAAGCCCAACCTGTTCTGGGGCGTGACTGGCGGCAACATGGACAGCATGATCAACCGCTACACGGCGGACCGCAAGATACGCAGCGATGATGCCTACACGCCCGGCGACATCGGCGGCAAGCGGCCCGATCGCGCCGCCATCGTCTACAGCCAGCGCTGCCGTGAAGCCTACAAGGACGTGCCTATTGTGCTGGGCGGCATCGAA